>JAQCER010000542.1 GCA_027618625.1 Verrucomicrobiota bacterium | reverse complement strand
AGACATATTTATAGTCAGAGACTTATGATATCATGCTCGAGATTCGCCTTTGATGCACCCGAGCGAGCTGGCCGCCCGGAAGCGCTTCCACTAAAAGCAGGTCTCCGGTCTCATTGTCGAACCAGGCGAAGGCCTCGGCTGAAAACTCCATCATGCTTGCATGATCGATGAAACTCTCGATTTCCGCTACGGGCGCAAAGTCGGTGCGCGCAAAGTTTCCGGTATCGTCCTGCCGTTCAACCACGTACCGTGAACTCGTTCGGAACGGACCTGTCTGCCCTTCAAGATACCTGCGTTCGCCCGGCACGAAGCGGATGCGATAGTTACCCCAATACCACATGCCGAACTGGGGAGGGCCGAGAAAGCCTGTGTTTTCGTCCAGGTCACCCGCGTCCACGAGATACCGGGAATTCTCGCGCATCCAGTCCACCTTTTGCTGCTCCAGGCGAACGGCGACGGGGCTTACGGGGTGCTCCTGATCAAATGCCCGATTGGCATCTCCTGCAGGCGGATGCAGGCAGGAGCACAGGGAGACTCCGACTCCTGCCAGCGTGAATGCGAACGTCAACTGGCGATTCCAAAGGTGCGAAGCGCAATTCATGAAGTGCACGGCATAATAATTAATTAATTTAATTAATTTGGTGAAAATTTGATTGTCGAAGGAGGGCTCATGGATTGGGCCGAGAAGGAATGGAGGCAATCGCGGGGATCGTTGATAGCTTCGTGTGGGCTTTGTCAGTTGCTACTTTGCTACTTGCTCCTCGGGATAATCCTGACAAAGCCACTATCGTTACAGGTTATGATCACATCGCCGTTGGGGGCGAGTGTTACGGATCTGGGTTCGCTGATTTTGTCTCCGGATACGGTAATAGGTTCTCCGTCGCCGGTGTGGATGTTGCCTTCGCCGCTGCCGCGAATGAGGACGTTTGCGATGCCATCGGAATCGACGTGGACGATGTCGCCGCCCTTGTGGGTGCAGACGAGGAACCCGCCCTTGGGGAGCAGGGCGATGCCGCGGACTTCATTCAATCCAATCTCAGTCGCGGGCTTGTTGTCGATCGGTTCGTCGGTGGTACCGTTGCCTGCAACGATCGACTGCTCTTTTCCGTCGGGTGACAGCCGGTGAACGAGATGTCTGCCCTGCTCGGTGATGTAGATGTCGCCATTCTCAGCGACGTCCATGTAGGCCAGATCAAGGAACCCGCCCGCCAGTGCCGTGATCTTCTTGTCGTCGGCAGTCCAACGCCGCAGCTCGCATGTGGAGTCGGGGCTGCTGCCGTAGTAAATGGTCGCGGCGTCATTGCTCACCCAGAGTGTCCGACGGTGGTGGAAACCATCCGGATCTTCGAATACGGTGGTGAGTCGACCTGCTTGTGTGACTTTGCGCACGCGATCGTTGAAGTTGTCGAGGATGTATACCGTGCCATCGGGAAATACATGTATTCCGTTGGGGAAGTAAAGTTGGATGTCCGTGGCTTTGCCGTTCTCGCCGTTGAATCCACCCTGTCCCGTCCCTGCAAAAGTGGTGGCCCTGCCGCCGTTATCTACCTTGATGATCCGATGGGATTCTTTGTCGGCGATGTAGTAGTTTCCGGCTTCATCGGCCATGGTGATGTGCGGATTGGACAGCTCTACTTCGGCGCCGGGTGCTCCCTCGAACTCGGGCTTCCACCAGTTGGTGCCCTTGTCGCCCCGGCCTGTGCCAGCGATGGTCTTAAGGTTTCCGCAACTCTGAAGGAACTGTTCGAACTCTGTCTTGCCGAAGGCGAGCGGAATCACGATCAATCCGGTCACGGTCAGGATGACTGCAGTGATGAGGCGATCGGTTTTCATGAATTTCATGAACCAGCCTGACACAACCGCCAATTACCCGATCAATTCAGAAATTGGATTGAACTCTTGATCGACCAGGTAGCGGGGGCGTCCAGTGAGATCATTGACGGTGGCGACCTTGGTGTCGATTCCCATGCGATTGTAGAGTGTTGCGTGGACTTCCTGGAAGTGGACAGGGCGTTCGCTGGCTTCGCCGCCGAGGCGATCGGTCGCACCGATGACCTGGCCGTGGTTCATGCCGCCACCTGCCACGAGCCCGCAGGAAACGCGGGGCCAGTGGTCGCGGCCACCATCTTTATTGATCGCTGGTGTGCGACCGAATTCGCCCCATACGATCACCGTGACATCCTTCTCAAGCCCACGCGAGTGGAGGTCGGATACAAGAGCGCTGACACCTTGGTCCAACATTGGCATGTCCTGACGGCCGCTGCTGAAATTGCCTCCGTGCCAGTCCCAGCGGCTGAAAGCGAGAGTCACACAGCGCACTCCGGCTTCGACCAATCGGCGTGCCATAAGGAATTGTTCCATCAGGCGCGGACCGCCGTCGGCTACGTTCTCTGGCAGGCCTTTGCCGTAGGCAGCGCGCACGCTTGCGTCTTCGTTGTCGATATTAAGTGCCGCGGCGAGCCGGCTCGATGTCAGGACTCCGAACGCTTGCTGGGAGAATTCGTCCATTCCTTCCATCATGCCGGAAGCGTCAGTTGCACGGCGGAAGTGGTCGAAGCTCTTGAGCAGGGATGCCCTGTCGTTGAGTCGATCGAGACTGATGCCATTGAGTACCATGTCCTGCTTGCCGCCGCCGTTGGGCTGGAACGGGGCATACTGTGGGCCGAGGAATCCTGGTCTGCCGGGATCCGCCCAGCGCATTTCGCCCATCTTCGGAGCAAGTCCGACGAATGGCGGCAGGGCTTCGTTCGTCGGGCCCTGGAGCCTGGCGATTGCCGATCCGATCGACGGCCATCCACCGGGAGGAAGGTTGTTTTTCGGCGGGTGGCCAGTCATGCACTGGTAGGCATCATGATCGCCGGATGCGCCAACGATTGAGCGAATGAATGTCATCTTGTCCGCCATCTTCGCGATGCGGGGAAAGTGCTCGCAGATTTCGATGCCGGGGACGTTGGTTTTGATCGGGCGGAACTCACCGCGGATTTCTGCTGGCGCGTCGACCTTGATGTCCCACATGTCCTGGTGGGGCGGGCCGCCGGGCAGGAATATCATGATGATCGATTTCTGCACGCTGCCAGTCGCACCCGAACCCGAACGCTGCTGGGCTTTCAACAAATCTGGCATCGCCATGCCACCAAGGCCGAGAGCGCCGATGCGAAGGAAATTCCGGCGCGATATGCCGTCGCAGAACTTCTCTTGTGATTGACCGAGTATTGTCAGCATGATGAAGGTGCGATTAAGAATTAAACTGAACCGAGTGACATGTTAAGCGCTTTCGTCCAGTCTTGCAGCACCAAAGTTTACATCTCTGTAACGATTGCAGGTGTTATAATGAGCAGGTCGATGCTGGGGATTGGAATCCGTCGGCAGGCCAATTGTTTCGGTTGTTTCGGTTGTTTCGGTGTTTTTCTTGTCAATGCCTCGCAGTGTTCGTACAATTGCCTAAACCTTAAAATCTTAAAATTCTCGATCGATATGAAATTCTCAAATGGCCTTTTACTACGGGAGGTGTTCGCTGCGGTGACATCGGTGGCACTCATTAATGTGGTCACGGCGCAAGAGAGCAAAATCATCTGGGAGGCATACAACGACCACCGGCCCGGTGAGTTTATCCATGAGAATGTTTCAGATTGGGACATTCGCGCTGAAGGTGAAGGAGGTGCGCTGCGTGACTTTGCGACCGGCGATGAGCTTGACGCTGAAGTCCTGGTCGAGGTTGTAGGGAATCCTCAGGATTTTGGTGCTAATGAGCCACCAGTTGCGGACAGTCCGGCCGCCGAGTTCTTTGGTGAGTTTATCGATCTCGCGGCTGACGGCTTGCCTGGTGTGCAAGCCGGCGCGAACGAATTGACACT
>JAQCER010000541.1 GCA_027618625.1 Verrucomicrobiota bacterium | reverse complement strand
TACGCTGCCCCAGCCGTGAATAAAATAGATCCAACCGTCCTCAATGTGAAGCTCACGCGTCGTTTTCTGCGATTGGGCCTGATCGAGAAACACCAGACCTCCACGGTAGTTGAACTCCCAGAGGTAACCAGTGTGTGGAAACAGGGCGTTGTCCGTGAGCGGCGATCCTGGAGCGTCCTTGCCGAGGCCGGTGGCATTGACGACGAGCGATCCAGCAGGCAGCGCGCTGACAAGAGCGTCGTTGTCCTCCGCGCTGGCGCTGAGATGGTATTCAATCGGCACGTTGGAGTTGAGCGTAACGTGAAACGCGCGCATGTGATCGAGGCGCTCTGGATTGATGTCACTAACGATGAGTTTTGCCGGACGGTTTTTAGGATCAGGGCACTGGGTAAGCAGGTGCCATGACAGCGCTACGCTGGCACCGCCGGCTCCCAGAATGCATGCCGCTGCTTGTCCTCCATTCGTTTTCCAATGGTTCTGCGGCAGAAAAGCAGCCAATGCCTTACCACTGTTTTCTGGATCGACTGCGCGTCCGCAGAGTTCCCCGTCGCGCTTATAGATGCTCCCGATTTCTCCCATCGACTGCGCCAACGGATCGATCTGGTCGAACAGGTCATGGCAAGCCGAGTAGAGGTCCATCTTGTGTGTTGTGACAAGCGCGCCATACGCACTGGGATCTTCTTTGATTCGACCCACCGCGTCTCTGTAGCGCTCCGGTGCATCGTGCGGTTTGAAGTCCATACCAACCAGTCTTGCATCGTTCAATCCCAGTTCCTTCGCCCAGCGGGGAAACACGGAGTTGATCGAAGAACTTGCGGTGGTGACACCGATGAAATACATGATGGGCATGGGAGGAATTCGGTCCGGCGAACAAGGAGTTCGGAATTGGGGACTATGCCCAATCGTGCAACGCCTCAAGCAAATCGCAGTAGCGGGCTTTTCGTTCGTCGTAGTAGTTTTTGGAGTTTTTGTCAGGGATTACTGAATCTGCAAGCTCGATCCATCGGTCCGCGCTGGTGGGAAGGCTGTCAAAGATTCCAAGTCCGAAGCCTGCGAGCAGAGCGACACCCATAGGGGCACCTTCACCGCCAGCGATCCCGGTGATGCGCGTTTGGAGAACATTGGCTTTGATCTGGTTCCAGAGGGTGCTCTTTTCGCCGCCTCCGGTGACACGGATCTCGGTAGAATCGAAGTCTGGCAGCAGGTTGCTCAGAGTCTGCTGGTAGATTGCGTATTCAAGGGCGACGGCTTCGATCGCTGCCAGGTAAAGTTCCGGTGCGCCATGATCCCATTGCAGTCCGGCCCAGCTGCCGCGAAGGCTGGGCCAGCCGGGAGAGACGCGCCCGCCCAGATGCGGAATGAACATGGGAAGATCCTGGCGGCGTTCGACGGCTGCGGCGAGAGCGTTGAGTTCATCGAGTGTGTGCTGGCTGGCGAATTGCTCTCGAAACCACTCAAGGTTCTGCCCACCGCCGTTGATATAGGCGTAGGGATGCCAGAGCCCTGGAGTCGCCGATCGCCCGCAGCCGAGCACGTGCTCCGGATCCGTGCAAAATCCGCCAACGGTCGCAGCGAAGACGGATGCGGTTCCGGCAATATCGACGCAGATGCCTTCACGGGTTGCGCCACAGGACAGGAAGCTGGCGGCACTGTCGCCACAGCCGGCGATCATCGGAGTTCCAGAAGCCAACCCGCAGGCGGCAGACATCTCTGCGGTTACGTTGCCGATGACCGCGTGGGGTTCAACGATGCGAGGCAGTTTTCCTGACGGAACACCAAACTGTTCACATAGTGATTCGTCCCAGCACAGTTTGACGTTGTCGGCAAATCCAGAGAAGTGGAGGTAAGTGGAATCGATAAACGCGTCATCCGCAGCCAGTCCACAGAGGCGCATTGCCACGTAGCCTCCCGGTTGCACGAACTTGGCAATCTTTTCGAAGATTTCGGGCCGCTCGTGCTTCCACCAAAGTTTTTTCGGGCCATGATTCAAGCTTGGTGGATTGCCGGTCGTGCGCAGAATGTCTGCGCCCGCTGCCTCCTGCATGCGGGTGATATAAGGGGCGCACCGTGTGTCCAACCAGGAATCGTAGGGTGTGATCGCCTTTCCGTCCTGGCCGATGCCGATGACGCCCGCCATCTGCCCGTCGATCCCGAGACCGGCGATGTCACTGCTCTTCACACCTGAGTTTGCCAGGCATTCGCGAATCGTTTCACAGACTGACAGGAGTTGGAATTCTGGATCTTCTTCGACGATGCCCGGAGCTGGCTTGTAGTGCCGAGAGGCGCGTGTAGCTGATGCCAGGACTTTGCCATCTTCCGAGAAGAGAGCAGCCTTTACGCTTTGGGTTCCGATATCGATTCCGAGTAGCGGCATGGCATGGCATTGATAGATTTCTGCTAACGGACGAGCACGATCTTTCCAGTTACCGTGTCGGAAAGTGCGGCGTCGTAGGCGCTTTGAAGTTTTGTTATGGGGAATTCGGCGCCGATGATGGACTCTAGCCGGATGCGGCCTGAGGCGGCAAGTCGCAAGGCGGCGCGATAGTCGCCGACACTGCCTCCGGTGGTGCCGGTGATGAGAAGGTTCTTGTAGTGGGCGGCATTGGTGTCGAACGGCGGCGGTGCCGAGCCACGGGGCAGGCTGCCGAAAAGACACAGGCGACCGAACGGAGCGAGAATCTCTGTGGCTTCCAATTGCGGCTCAGGTGAAGCGCAGGCGATGATGACAACATCCGCGCCTTCCCCGAGGGTGGCCTCATCGATCCGGGATGCAGCGGGTTCGACGGCGTTGTTGATCGCTACGTCTGCGCCAGCATTCAGAGCCGCCTGCAGTCGGTCGTCCCGCCGACCCACCATGATGATCTGCGAGGCACCACAGAGCCGCGCGACTTGAAGGAACAGCAATCCCATAGTCCCAGGGCCATAGATTACCACGCGATCGCCGACATCCGCCTTGCTGGCGCGCAGGCCATTGACGACACAGGAAAGCGGTTCAAGTAGCGTAGCCTCGCGGTCGGAAACCGAATCGGGAAGCGGCATGACATTGCCCTGCTGAAGATAAACGTCCGGCACTCGAAGCAGTTCCGCATGCGATCCGTCGCGAGTGATACCAAACGCTTCGTAACTCTCGCAATAGTTCGACCGGCCGCTTTGGCAGGCGGGGCAACGACCGCAACCTGTATTCGGCGCTACCCCGACTCGTTGCCCGACCGCGAACCCGCTGGCTCGGGCACACTTACCGGCTTCCACAATCTCCCCCATGAGTTCATGTCCAAGAACGATCCTCTGACCGGCGCGCAATTTCCGGTGACCATTGCGCACAATTTTAACATCCGTCCCGCAGATCGAGGCGGCGCGAATCGCCAGCAACGCACCACCTCCATTCAATTCTGGCGACGGAATGTCTTCGATTTTGAAACCAGAACCTTGCGTGTAAGTGGCAGCAATCATACGTTGGTAATTCTCCTCAAGCGAGCTCCTCTCAAGTGAACGGGAAGTTGTCCCAATGGCGCACAGAATTCCAATTCGAAAAGCGTAATATCGGTACCTTTCATCGCCCCGGAATATCGGCAATGATAAGATTGCGTAAGGATTGTGTACTTTTGCGCACCAGATTGCCTTTAGCCTGCGCTGCGGCGCCGCGACGATCTCCTGGGGCGTTGCCCGGGCGGAGCCCCAGGCTGAGTTGGGGCTGGGCCTTTTCTCTCGGGCCAAAGATTTGTGCCACAGTTCATTCCCGAAATTCTAGCCTGGATTATTCGTGAGCGATCTACTGCGACTTGCAAAAGAGACTCCATTTGCTGCGTTGCGCGCCATTTTTCGACATCAACGTATGCCTATACGCTTTCAGCCGAAAA
>JAQCER010000540.1 GCA_027618625.1 Verrucomicrobiota bacterium | reverse complement strand
CACGGCGGTACACCGGTGTTTCGATAATCGGTGAGGCGGGATCGGGATCTTGCTGCCCCTTCCATTTCTTCACCGTCGAAATCACTGTTCGACGCGAGGTGCGTTCGATGTCCTGAATGATTGCCTCTGCCAGCGGGTAAGCCTCATGGCACTGCCACAGCGTGTCGAATTCTTCCTGCACCCAGGCCACCGCCTCCGGCGAGTCATCTTCCCACATGAGTTCGTGGTTGATCTCCCACGCAGTTTTCGATTCGTTGACGCTGCCGAGGAACGAAGTTTGCGAACCGTCCTTCATGGTGATGACGCTCGCCTTACCATGAATGAGCCCGAATCGATGATCCGGCAGAACCTTGACCTGCATCCTGCCCTCAATCAGGAAACGGTACAAACGCCGAAACCGCTCCTTGCCCGTGTCGCTGTATTGCTCTGGATCGGACGCGCACCATTCGCGCCGCATCGCCAGATTTGCGGCACGCGCCGATTTCACATCATCGGGATCAAGTTGGGAGTTGCAGACGATCCTTACATTCCCACCCATTGCTTCGATTTGTTCGCCAGCAATCTCCAGGATGGAAGACGAAAAGAATCCTGCGATGCGGTCATAGGCCTTCGCGCCAGCGAGACGGTCGGCGATGAACGATTTGCCGAGCGATCCTGTGCGCGAAGAGAAACGGCGAATGGTCAAACTCTCTCGTTCGGTTATTCAAGCGTGTTGCCGACGGGAACGGCCCACCCCGATCGCACGCTGGAGAAACATTTTCACCACGGAGCTACAATTCTTGAACCGGATCGTCTGCCCATTGTCCGCCCCCGGATGATCGGTAAATAAATTTCCAAAACACGCATTGGAGAAGGAATCTGTCAGGTTCGTTACTCCTTCAAAATCGAAAACGACATTCATGCCCATGCCTAGTGCCGACTCCACTTCACAGAAACGGAACCAGTTCCCCACATCGCCGTCGGCGAGGAAGGAGCCGAAGAGTTTCGACATATGAAATTCGGTTACCATTGAGTTCATGTGTTCACAGGAACAAATTATCTGAATTCAGCCTATCTGTCAATGAAGCGTCTTGAAGGTCTCGGAGGTCTCGGAGGTTTTCTCGAACGGAACATTGCCCGGATCCGGCGACCGCAGCCGACAGGACGGCAAGAACGAAAACATACAAAACATACCTGAATTCTTCCGGCCTTCCGGCCCAAGGGGCCAGTCCTAAGCCAGCCCAGGGCATCGCCCTGGGAACCGCGCGCCGACATCGTGGCCAGCACCAACGGTGCGGACCTACTAATCCCACACGTAGCGTTCATCAAACTCGATACGGTGGCGCTTGCAAAGTTCCCGGAACTCCTCTTGAAATGTGATCCGCTTGTGGTGTTCTTCCTGGTTTTCGACGTATCGCCGCACTTGGGGAATGTTTGATTCGCTCACGGAAAACGCGCCGTATCCCGCCTGCCAGGCGAAGCCGTGCAATTGAGGCGCCTGCCGTTTGACCCATTTCGATGTTTCCGTCTTCGCTTCTTCGATCACTTTCATGAGGGCGAATTTGCGACTGAGTGTGACCAGTCCGTGGAGGTGATCGTCGACGCCGTTGATCAGGATCGCTGGGGAATCGACGTTGTCACGAAGGATCGTTGCCATGTAGGCGTAGAGTTCCCTGCGAAGGCCGGAATCCCGAAGATACGGTTCGCGGTTCTTGGTCGAGAACACAATGTGGACGACAATTCTGGAGAGCGATTGAGGCATCGAGCGCGCATTTTAGGGCCGCCCCGTTGGGGCTCCAACGTTTTTTGCACTCGTAATCCCAGGGCGATGCCCTGGGCTGGCGTAGGGCTGGCCCTTTGGGCCGGTGCGTTGAAACATCATCAAACGTTAGACGCCAGAGGAGAGCGGGAAAAATGGCTTCACGATAGTGATAGTGTTGATGCAAAGATGTAAAAGCGTCACGTTGCAAACTTGATCATGCTACACTGTTCACCTCCACGCCAAGATTGATGTGAGCAGGACGGTTCCTTTCGACACCAAGAGGTTGAATACCTCACTTCACAACGGCTTGAAGTTCCAGCCAACCAGCGTCTTTCAGCTTCTCCCAAGCTACCCCGATCGCGTGGGCGTCGAAAACCTGGCCTTTCCGCTCGTTCCAATCGTGGATGGCGCTGATAGCACCAACAGGTGATTCGGCGCATGCTGAATCTTCAGCAGCAACCCAGTGAACGGAGGAAATCAGTTCCAGGCCGAATGGCGTCTCAAAGCCCGTGATGAGTTTTTCGACCCGAGAGGCAAATTTCAGCGCCTCCGGGAACTCCGTTTCAAGAATGCCAGTTGCCTCCTCCGTGGCCGTCGGCAGAAGCTGAAGGCTGGCGTCGCGGCTGCGGTCACCGTAGCCACGGATGAAGTGACCCTCGATTCGTTGGAGGACATGGTGAAGGTTTTCCGCGTACGGCCCGTATTGCTGCTTCGCAAAGTTCAGGCGCAACGGTTCACCGGCGGCCTGAAGGAAATAGGCGAGCTTCTGGCTCTCGAGCATCGTCAGCTTGTAGCCCGGTTGTAAATACGACCCGAAGAGATGGAGCAGGGCCGCCCGCCCACGGGTCATCTTCGGGCGTTTCGTTCTGACCTTCATTGCCTCATTCGAAGGTGCTCCCGCAGGCTCGAAGACTTGCACATCTACGTCCTCCAATCCCGAAAGGTGTTCGTCGATCAACCTCCTGACAACGCTCCACTCCAACCCGCCGTTGCCGCAGCCCAGTGGGGGAATGGCGATGCTGCGAATGCCATGGTTCTGAATCTCCGCTTTCAAAGAGGCAAGTCCGGTTGAGATGTCCTCGATTCTCGACCTTCCCTTCCAGTGGCGCTTCGTGGGGAAGTTCACGATGTATCGGGGATTCACCAGTCGCCCAGCATCCCAAACCTGCACCTTCCCTGGAGCGATGTCACCCTCCTTGCAGGCACGCTGGTAGTCCTTAAAATAGTCGTCAGGCCAAGCTTGCCGGAACTGCAGAGCGATGCCCTTACCCATTACTCCAACACAGTTGACAGTGTTAACAAGGGCTTCGACTTCGGCGCTGAGAAGGTCTCCGGTAAGGTATTGGATCATCGGTATATGGGCATTAGGCACTAGAGTATTCAGAAATACCAGTTCCGTTTAACGGCAATTTGGGGCTGATGTTGAGCTTCGGAAATGAGCATTTCCACTCTAGTCTCCGCAGCCTTGTCGAAGGTGGCGATGGCTCCGACGCCTGTCCATGGGAAATGATCGCGCACCAGAAATTCGGCCTGCCTCCGCCACTTCCGGTTAGGATCCTCGGGTGTGTCCGACCAGTAGCGCTCCTTCATAAGAGGCAGATCGACCTCTTTGAGATCGGTCAGGTCGGTGAAAAAGCGCGTCCACGCCATAATTGCATGACCGTTGGTGAACACGAAGGAACATGCGCTCTCTGCGATCGGTTCAGCCGCAGAAACGAGGTAGACGATGTCCTCTTGCCGGGCATCGCAGTTGGCAACGTTTCCCTTGTGGATGGCGAAAAGCATGGGGGAGCAGGGGCCGAAATAAAAAGGCACGTAATCTGCAACCGTGCCACCCGCACCACAGGGAACCGGTGTCTGTTGTCGGCGATCCATGATCGTGTCATGCGATATGGATTTCTTCTCCAAGGCCTGCGCTGCCATCTGGTTCGGGCTGAACTCACCACCGCGTGCGATGATCGACGGTAAGTTATCGATGTGCGTGATCCGATAGATGTAGGTCTTGTCCGCCATCATGTATGGTCATTCTCCACCGCTCCCGCCAGCAGCCTCGCGCTCTTGGCGTCTTCTTTCCAGTGGGGCAAGGTCACCTCCAGGCGCTGGAGGTAGCGGAGGATTTCTAGGAGGGTCTTGC
>JAQCER010000539.1 GCA_027618625.1 Verrucomicrobiota bacterium | reverse complement strand
TCACGCGGATCTGGATCGAACAGGAGCACGACATCGTAGGTGAACAATTCTTCCTGAGTAGCAGGCAGCGACAGGATTCGAGTGTTGCCCTGTTGCTCGCGCCCCTGATCGAGGCTTTGCAGCCAGCAGGAAAGGTCGATCGTTTTCTCGCGGAAAAGCATGACCGTAATCGCGCGGTACTCCCAAGTCGCTGAACCCGCGATCAGCAGCACCTTGGCTTGATTGTCGAGCACAGTGACTTTTGCTGGAGCCTGGGGCGTATTGTCCTTGCGATCAGTCTCATTTGCCATCGGCTTGACGCGCACGGTGTAAGTGCGGGTGCCCGTCTCCTCCGGAGTGTGCTTGAAGGCCATGCGCACCTGTTGTTCTTCCTGATCAGGATCGAGCATGACCTGGCGTGACTCAAGGATTTTCTCCTGTGGCTCTCCGCCATCAACAGCAGTGATCAGCTCGATAAACTCGACATCGGCAGACGCTGTTGCTGCCCCCCGGGCGACTAGAAGAGCTTCCAGTTCAAACGGATCACCCTTCCACACTTGAGGATCGACGTAAAGGTCAGTGACGCGGAGGTTGCGTGGCTTCTGAGCGTCACCAACGCCGACGATGAAAAACGGGATTCCGCGCTCCAGCGCTTCGGCGGCGACGGCATCGAGACTCGTGTCCGCGTTGTGCTGGCCGTCGGTCGTCATGACAACGGCAGCAGTGAGCTTCTCAGTGATGGCTTCGGTCAAGGCTGACGCAATGTCCGTTCCCGATCCGCCAGTTTCGAGCGCTGGAATCTCCAATGGTGGAGCCGGTGGGGCCTCCCGGGCTGGCTCTTCATCGGATGTGGGACTGATGGCTGCTTCGCCAGCCAGTCGCTTCGCCTGTTCCGGCTTGTCGCTGAAGTCGATCAGTTGCAGGCGACCGCGTTGTTCGAGCCCTTTCAGGAGCGCTTTGTCGCTGGCGTTGAAAACAGCGTTCACCACGTCCGTGCGAGGCGGTTGTTTCGCCCTCAGTTCCTCGACTTCCATTTTGAGCAGAGTAGCCGTGGCAGTGGCACTCTGCGAATCAAGATACGGATCTTCGGTTGCCATCGACAGTGATGCATCGCGGACGATTGAAATCATCGGACGCAGGATCCGGATTTTGGTGAAAATGACAGCAGGCCCTAACACTGTGATCAAAGCTACTGCGAAAGCGCTGATCCTGAAAATGGCCATCAAACGCTTCATCCAGGGTAAAGCGCTGCCTGCCTCGCGACGGTAGATCGCAAAGGAAAACCAGACGAGGCCAATGATCACGGCCGCCAGCACGAAGACACCCCACGACTGAGGCATGTGCTCGAACGTGAGGCTGGCCCTCGAGCCTTCGGGGATTTCCGATTGATCGAAGCCGAAAAGTGTCAGCCAGCCAGAAGTTGCGAGAATCATCAAGTGCGCTGGGTTTGACCACCAGAATCCTGGTGTTGGGAACGAATCGGATAAAATTTCAAAATTGCTGGCGAATAGTCATTTGTCCTTAACTGGAAAATCGGTCGGCGACGATATCACTCTTATCCGCCAAACCGCGCCCACACCTACCTGAAACCACGATCAGTTGCAACTTGCTTTGACAGTAGAGGGAGATCGGAAACTCTTTCGCGCTATTCCGGTGTTCGGACGTAGAAATCCTGCGATTTCCGGGGCTATGAAGGCTAGAATGAGAGTTGTCAATATCCGTCCGGGAGCGTAGAATTATCCGATGCCACTGACGATCGAAGACGTTGAACGCGTGAATGCGCCCTATCCGGGCGATGCGATGAAGCCAGTGCAGTATCCTGACTCTGACGGAAATCGCATGGCCGACAACACGCGTCAATTTCGCTATATCGCAACGCTAAAGGGAGGCTTTGACAATTATTACCGCGAACGGGATGACGTATTTGTCGCTGGAGACCTGCTGTGGTATCCGATCGAAGGAGACAACAAGACGCGCTATGCCCCGGACGTGATGATTGCATTTGGTCGTCCCCCGGGAGATCGGGGATCCTATCGGCAGTGGGAAGAGAATAATCAGCCGCCCAATGTCGTTTTCGAAGTGATGTCGCCGGGAAACACGGCCAAAGAAATGGCGCAGAAGTTGCAAGCGTACGATCGGCTCGGAGTCCACGAATATTACGTTTACGATCCGGATAGAGGTGAACTCTCCGGATGGATTCGGAAGGAGTCTGCCGAGACCTTGGAGGAGGTCGAGAACATGCAGGGATGGCAGAGTCCACTCACCCAGGTCACGTTCCGGCTGGACGGTGATCATCTTGAGGTAACCCGTCCTGATGGAGAAGTGTTTCTGACGCCAGTTGAGATGGGGATGGCATTGGATGCCGAACGGCGACGGGCTGCTGAGCAGCAGCAACGTGCCGAGGCATCTGAGCAACGTGCGGCCAAGTTGGCTGAGCGGCTTCGCAGCTTGGGGATTGACCCTGATAACGACGAAATCTGAAACGGACCTTCCGCAGCACAGACTCAGCGGGCGTAGACGGGCACCAGATCCTTCGGAATTTGTAAAATAATGAGGGCCATTGCTGTGGCGTAGGCGTTGCCCTCGCTTGCGTTCCATCCACCTCCGGCCTGTCGCATGGCGAGCAATGCATTCCGGATTTCAGGATACCATTGATTCCAATCGTCGCCGCCCGCGTGCCACATTGCCTGCACTGCGTAGTAGTGACCGTAGAAATAGTGACCGCCTGCTGAGGCCTTGTTCTTCTTGATATAATCGAGGCCCGACTTGATCTCCTTTCCGTCGTAGATGCCGGCGCTGTAGAGTGAGACCACTCCTGCCGAGGCAAGCGCGAAAGTCGAGTGTCCACCAGAAAGGGTATAACGGAATCCTCCAGTTGGATCGTGACTCTTTTTTACGTAATCGATCGCGTTGTCGCGAACTTTGTCAGGGACGTTGATGCCTGCGTCGCGCGCGCCTCGCAGTGCCATGATTTGACACACGGTGATCGATAAATCTGCATCCGTGGGGGAGGGAGAGTAGCGCCAGCCCCCGTCCTTGTTCTGTGCGTAAAGGATCAGCTTCACCGCGGCTCTAAGTTTTTCCTCCAGCGATTTCTTCCGCGTCATGCCATAGGCTTGCGAAAGAAAGAGCGTCGCAAAGCCATGCCCGTACATGTTGCCGTAGCCATTCGATGAGCCTGCAATGTAGCCGGTGGTGTGCGTATTGCTGACGATGAAGTCGATGCAGTTCTCGACTTCCTTGCCGTACTTGCCGCGCCCGGGGACACTGCCTCCACACAGGAAGGCAAGTCCTGCCAGACCAGAAATAGCGACGCTGCCGTCCGCTCCGCTGTTGCCGAAAGCTCCTCTGTTGGGGCCGGTTTTGATCTGCGCCTTTGCCAGGTAAGCGAGACCTTTCTCGATCGCTTTCTCGGTTTCCGGGGTGATGAGTTCTGCAGCAGTTTTGGTCGTGCTGGCAAAGGCAGGGCCATCGCCATCGCCATCGCCACCCGCAGGCACTTCCCCCTCCTGCGCCAGGAGTCGAGGAATTCCTGTGAATCCTAACATTCCCATAGCCGCCCCTGTGATGAAGTCCCTCCGGCTGGGAAGGGATCGAAGTGGGAAATCGCGGTGGTGGTCAGCTGGATTCATCTCAGGGGCAAATTACTTGAGTTCAAATGCGCGCACCTCTCCTGGTGACATGGAGTAAAGTCGTGTTCCATCGGAAAAAAGGCTGCCCGGAGGTTCTTCGCTGCCTTCGATCGAAATGGTGGCCAGTTCCTTGCCGCTTTCGGCATCAATGCGCACGATCGCGTTTTCGACTGGCGCATAGAGAGCACCACTGGTGACCAGTCCATTTCCAAACTGGGGTGGCGTCTTCGTTTCCCAGGCGATGCGCCCGCCTTTGGCTTCGTAA
>JAQCER010000538.1 GCA_027618625.1 Verrucomicrobiota bacterium | reverse complement strand
ACCTCAACGGACATCAAGCGCCAGGGCGTCTCGACAGTCCACTCACAATGCCAGACCGAGGTCGCCTGAACCCAACCGCTCGACTTCTTCCCGCCCATTTCAAACAATAACCGAGTCAAGATGCGGGCGTCCTGCTTCTCGACATGCATGACCTTGAACTTCGCATGCACCTCTGTCGCGCCGTCGAAGGGCTGCGCCAGGAGGGAAAGTGCTTCCACAAATCCTTCCACCTTTAAGTGTCTGCGATCGCTCGTCACAGCAGCCCCTTCATTTACCGCAATCTCGTGTTCGTCCATCAGTGGGGCCAATTTCTCCGCACGCAACGAAGTACAAGCGAAGCCCTCGGATACCAGCGCCGCCATGAGCTCGGCATCGACCGGACCGGGATGCTCCAGAATCTCAGCGACGACATGTTTCATCTCGGCACTTACAAATTCACTGAAAGTCTCACTTTCCCATCCGGCGCTGCTGGGATCGACATTGGCAAGCTCATCGGCAAGCCGACGATGGAACCCCAGAGCGTTCGATTGCAGAGAAACGCTCACGCTGCCAGATTCTGCATGATCTACAGGCGATTCCTCCGCAGATGCCGCGCCCACGGCCACCACTGATCCAGGACTTTCGTCGACCTCTGCATCCACCGCGCGCCTCGATCCGTCCCGCTGCGCGTCACAGCTCAGGAGCAAGCCTGAAAGCAGACACAGAGCAAGTTTCATCGCGACGGAAAACCTGAAAGTAATGATCATCACAACAATCAAAAAAACGTGATCGCAGCTCAACTACCATGGATTTCCCTCGCTGAGAAGTACAGACATGCCGCGCTTTCGCACGCAGCCAAGTTTGGCTACAATCCGATCAAAACCCGGGAGCATGGCGCAACATGGCCACATCAGCGACTGGGCGGGTTGCTGATCGAAATGGTGTCCATCCGTTCCCCGACATTTTCAGCAACGGACCGGGAAGGAGGTGCCTGTCACCGCCATTTTCCGTATTTTTCAACACCCTGATCACCAACCTTCGCGACTCCGTGTCTTAGTAGTGCGCCTTCCACCAATTACCTACCAATTTGAAAGTGGCCGACACGCTGCGAAGCTGCTAGTAGACAATCGTGATCAATGACCACAACGCCACCTGAACCCAACCACTGATTTACCTCATACCTCATGCCTAATCCCTGGACCGGAATCGGAAATCCCTATACGCGGGCAGAAGTTATCGAACGACTCAATGCCACACTGCAACGCGGTGAACCGATTATCGCCGCAGGCGCTGGCACGGGCATCAGCGCCAAGTTCATCGAAAAGGGCGGCGCTGATCTCATTATTGTCTACAACTCAGGGCGGTTTCGCATGGCTGGACACGGCTCGACAGCAGGCCTCATGGCGTATGGCGATGCCAATGCAGTGGCGATGGAAATCGGCGAACATGAGGTTCTCCCCATTGTCGAGAAGATTCCGGTTATCTGCGGCGTGCATGCCACCGATCCACGGCGGCGGATGTGGCACTGGCTGCTTCAGGTCAAAGATATGGGCTTCAGTGGCGTGAACAATTTTCCGACACATTCGATCGTCGATGGCAAGTTCCGCGAGATTCTGGAGGAAACCGGAATGAGCACCAAGAAGGAAGTCGAGATGGTCGGTCTGGCCCGCAAGATGGATCTGTTCAGCATCGTTTACGTCGGATCAGATGATGAGGCAAAGGCGATGGCGGAAGTGGGTGCCGATGCCATCATCGCACACGTTGGAACAACGATTGGGGGCTCGATCGGTGTGATCAATGCAACAATGTCGATAGAGGAAGCTGCAGTGCGAACCCAACAGATCATCGATGCCGCGAAGTCCATCCGTGATGACATTTTTTTCCTCAGTCATGGCGGCCCGATCTGCACTCCAGAGGACGCCGCATACATCAACGAGAACACCGAAGCCGTCGGGTTTGTGGGAGCATCCTCGCTGGAACGGATGGCGGTTGAAGAATCGCTCGTTAAGCTCACACGAGAATTCAAATCCATCCCCTGCCCTGCGGCGAAAAGCATCAAGTCATGACCAGGAAAGCGATCGCTGTCCTTGGGACGCTCGACACGAAGGGGCACGAGCACGCGTTTGTTGCAGCGTGTATTCGCGCACGAGGTCATGAGGTTGTTCTGATCGATGTGGGAACCTTAGGGGAACCCCAGGTAATTCCAGACATTCGACGCGACGCGATCGTGCCAAAGTTCGAACACCCTGGAGATCGCGGTGCCTGTGTGGCAGCGATGTCTGAGGCGGTGCCCGCATTTGTCGCCAGTCTCGCCGCAAGCGGACGCATCAACGGCATCATTTCGCTCGGTGGTGGCGGCGGAACCGCGATCAGCTCGGCAGCGATGCGTGCGTTGCCGATTGGTTTCCCCAAGTTGATCGTATCGACTCTGGCGAGCGGCAATACTGCGCACTACGTCGGCACCAAGGATATCGTGATGTTCCCCAGCATCGTCGACGTCGCCGGACTGAATGCGATTTCGAAGACGATCTTCAGCCAGGCGGCGGCGGCAATCTGCGGCATGGCAGAGGCAGAGACTGATTCCGACACAAAGGGGTCACGGCCAATCATCGCCGCAAGCATGTTCGGCAATACCACCGACTGCGTAAATATCGCAAAGAAAGTGCTGGAAGATGCGGGCTACGAAGTCCTCGTTTTCCACGCGACTGGCACGGGCGGCCGCACGATGGAGGCACTGATCGAGTCCGGCATGGTCGCTGGAGTTCTCGATATCACCACCACAGAATGGGCGGACGAACTGGTCGGCGGCACGTTGAGCGCAGGCCCTGATCGGCTCAGCGCAGCTGCCAGAGCCGGGGTGCCCGCGATCGTAGCTCCAGGCTGCCTTGATATGGTCAACTTCGGAGAACGAGCGTCCGTGCCCAAGAAGTTCGAAGAGCGCAATTTTTACATCCACAATCCACAGGTAACCCTCATGCGCACGACGCCCGAGGAGAATGCACAACTGGGCAGCATCCTGGCGGAGAAATTGAACACTTACACCGCTCCCGTTTCCGTTCTACTGCCGACCGCAGCCATTAGTGTGATCAGTGCCAAAGGGCAGCCATTTCACGACCCAGCAGCAGATCTGGCCCTATTCCGAGCGATCAAAGATTGTCTCCGCGCAGATATCCCACTCATCGAGTTGGAATGTGAAATCAACGATGCACGATTCGCGACTACGTGTGCTGAACAGCTTCTCGCAAACTTGCGCAGCTCGCAAGCTACGCTACCAACCTTCTGACCAGAGAGAGCAGCAGGATCACCACCACTGAAAGGATCAGCCCCGAGTATCAAAGGTGGCCTAGCGGGCAACGACGACGAGAACGAGAACGTTTCCGAAGAACTTGAATGAGTGCCCCCAAATGCATCTTGCTATTTGTAACCTTCGTGCGACACTAAGACTGCTTTAAGAGTCACCAAGACGACAATGCTATGCCAAGCCCCCACCATCCCTCCGCCGCCGTGCGCAAAGCTTTGGCCAAGCTCGGCGGGGATATCCGTGACGCGCGTCGTCGTCGTCGTCTGACGATGGCGCTAGTGGCTGAGCGCGCTTTCACCTCGCGGTCGACCTTGCAGCGGGTCGAGGCGGGCGACCCTGCGGTGAGTATCGGCATTTACGCTGCCGTCTTGCAGGCGCTGGGATTGCTGGATGGCGTCGGTCAGCTGGCGGCCCAGGCGGTCGATGAGGTAGGGCAGGCCATGGCGGACAAAACGCTGCCGCAGCGCGTTCGCCTCAAACCCACGAAGGACTGACCGGCGATGGCGGATTTCGAAGCGCATCTTTCACTCGGTGGCCAGACGCGGCGGATGGGTCTGGCGAGGAGCAATCGGGTTCGAGGCAAGGAGACGGTGCACTTCGAGTATGCTGACGCATGGTTGGCCG
>JAQCER010000537.1 GCA_027618625.1 Verrucomicrobiota bacterium | reverse complement strand
CCCGAAGTGCGCAACGGCGAGGTAGGTCAAAAGGGCGAGCCTGACCTGCTCGACAAAGTGCTCGTGCGACCAGCGGACGTGATTTTTCTGTCCTTTCGCCAGATTAAATCCGCGGGCAAACGCATAGGCACCAGCGCCACCGAGAATGGCACCGCCGATGACACCGCCGCCAAAGGTGAAGCCACCGGAGAGGATATCGGCGATCAATCCGCCGGACGCGCCGGTTGCAACTCCGCCGATCAGGCTCCAGACGGACTCGTTGACTTTGTCGGGAGTCCCGAAGTTTTCCTTTGCCACGTCTGCCATTTTCTGCGCGGTCTGTCCGTCCAATCCGTGAAGCGAAATCAGTTCGTTAGTCTCTTGAAACGTGCGTTGCGCCAGCCGTGCTGCCAGTTGCTCCTTTGCTTTCGCCAATTCGTCATTGATGGCACCACGACCGATACCGAATTTCTGCCCCAGCGATTCCTCGGTTACGCGCACGGAATCCATGACTGACGCTGCAAGCAACCGCGCCATGGCGGCTACAGCTTTATCAAAAACGGCGAGATTATCACGCCGCCAGGCTTTTCTCAGGATGGAATAGACCTCGTGCTTCTCCTCTGGAAGAAGAGGCGCGACGAGTTCCAGGAGTTCCCCCTCCTGCACCCAGCAGCGACCAAATGCATCCAGGCCGACGACATCCCTGACAACGTCATATTCCTTCAATCCGTCCCGCCACAGGGCTTCGTCGCGCGCTTCAGCGTCCGGATTAGTAAAGGTACCGGTTTGATTGAGGATCACCACTACCGGCTTGCCGATCCAGCTGAGCAACTTCATTTCCGGGCCGACGTAGCCAGCGTCTTCCGGGCCCGTTCCCGCATTCACGAGATAGAGCACAATGTCCGCCTCATCGCGAACGTTGAGGACGGCTTGTTGACTGCACCACAGCGGGCGATCGGTGATGCGATCCCACAGCTGCGTGACGAACCATCGCAACGGTTTTCCCGACTGCTCAAGCCGCTTCAACAGTCGACCAGTGTGACCAAAACCCGGAGTGTCCCAGAGCACGAGTTCGTATCCGTCGTCTTCCAGCATCGAGTGCCGCTGATTCAGATCCGTCACGTGCTCGTGATCCAGCACGTCACCCACATCCCGACGCAACAACGTTCGCGCCAGCGTGGTCTTGCCGACATTGGTATGCGAAATCAGACTGAAGGTGACCCGCTTTGCCGGATCTCCCTCAGACGTCACTGCGGACTGACGACCAGACGAGCTGATCTCCACTTCGGGCGAGTTGTTCTGCTGTTGCGCTGTCATCGCTGTTAAAATATCCAATCTGAATGCCAAACGGCCTTGCTAACTCATCCCATGCCGAGTGCCTCTCTTCAAGCCTCCTCGAGAATTCCGGCAATTCGCCGAATCTCTGGCGAAACCGGTTCTCGTCGAGCAACACCAACAGGTGCATCTCCTCGCCGGACGCGCGCATACGCGTCTGCAGTTCCCGAATCAAGAACCCATGCGCCTCGCCTTCAGGCGTAGCGCTGAGGCTCATGAGAAGCACGACGTAGCCGGGCAGCGCTCCCATTCCTTCGAGCAATTGATCCTCTTCGCCGTAGCTGGCAGGCTCGGAAAAATCGACATGCGCTGCACCTCCCCAGAGTTGATGGATCAGGCCGCGCACGGTATCGCGATGCCTTGGTTCGGGCGTGCAGTGAAAAGGAAGGACGCGCACCAACTGGTCGCCACCACCGATGTCCTTTGCCAGCTTGGCATAGTATCTGGCGAAAACCGGCGCCTTCCCCAGATCCAATCGCCAGCGGCCGAGCCCGATGTATTCCCAGATGATGAACAGTAGCCTGGGCAGAAAAATGTAGAGCGCTGTGTTCGCCGCGAACAAGTGAATCCATTGATCCGCTTTCTCACCGCCGCCGCCCCTTGCAAGATCGAGCTGCGCGATCGTCATTTCCCCCGGCGGAATTCCGATCCCCGTGAACGCCGATCCCGGCCCTAACAGAATCCTCAACCATCGCGTCACACCGTCGGCATCCAGAAAAGTGCTCTCCCATCCAGCTTTGTATTCGTAGCCCAGACCCCGGAGATACATTCCCGCCAACACTCCCGCCGCGAGCAGGATCGCACTGGTGTGAGCCACCACGCGCAGCACGCGCCAATGCGCAGGAGCATACATGTCGCTCCATTCGCCGATAAACTTCTGCGCCGATGCGCGGAAGGGCTCGTCCAGCACGGCGGCGCGGGACTCGAGCCCCCGTTTGAGCCATCGCCCAACTTTCTCCGTGACCACGCCTCCTACTCGATGATGATCGCCTTTGCTGAACATCGGCGTGACCAGCATCACCACGTACATGACCACGTTCCACGCGATCAGCCCAAAAATCGGAATCGCCAGCAAATTGATCACGCCATCCTGCCCGAGATAATTGCTCATTGTCCCGGCGACGAAGGCCCCGACAAAAACGGCAGCAATCATCAGCGGCAATCGGCTCCGCTGTGCCGACGAAAACCCGGCGTAGCGAATGGCATCCCCACGCTGCCCCGCGAGCCGCTCGATCGTGACTCGGGATCGGCTACAGAGCCGCGTTTCTTCGGTGGGCGACCAGTTGCCCGGCTCGTCCTGCGAGGGCTCGATTCCGGCATCCTTCGTTGCCTGGACCCGCTGTTTCAGCGCCAAGACAGTCCCATCCCGATCAACTGCTTCCAGCGATTTCGTCAAAAGGATTTCTCTAGCAGACTCGGGACTCACGTAATTTCTGACTCTTCGCGGGTGATTTGAGTCACGTAATTCGTCCAAGATAGCCCGTCAATACCCAACCTGCCAATTCACGCTCACCAGTCGTGGCGCGATACGGGCCAGTTGATTCCATTCGTTGTCAAAGACGATCGCCGTCACCTGATGAGCGCCTGGAGCTGCGATCGCTGCCGGCCATTTGGCCACGGCGCGGACAAAGTTGCCGACCTCCTGGAAGACTTCGCGCTCAGCAGGGAACTCGGCCAGAACTTTGCCATCCAGATCGCTCAAGCGGAAGACGATGCGGCCGATTTGATGTGCTTGCCCGGGAGGTAGCGCAATGATGCCAGTCACCTGCGGCAGTGAGTCCTGTGCCCAATCGGTATCGACACGCATCGGCATCATGACAGGGCCGCACACCGACCAGTGTTGTGGTTGCAATTTCTCAACGAGCTGCACTTTGCCGAGACTGGCTGGCTGTTGCACGCTGAGCGGACTGCCAAACACAAAGCTGCGAAACAGACGCGGTCCGCCATCGCTATAACACAATTCGCTGTCAAGAGCGATTACCTTGCCTGCACTGGCCTCGAAGCCGGGGAAGTTTTCCCATGGCAATTTGAACTCGATTTCCATGCCGTGCTCGGTGCGACGTGAGCCGGTTTCCACGCCTGCCTTTGCGATAGCTTCCAGAAATCCCGGTCTGAGGCAGAAGCGGCTTTCGATCTCCCCGCTTCTGAGACCTGTCCAGTAGCAATGGACGGCACCGGCATTTGGCTCCGTCGGCCATGCCTGACTGCGAAAGCCATCCTCCTGCCGAGCGTCGAAATACCACTCGACGGCGTCGCCTTCCCATAGTCGATCATCGGAAGCTCCATTGAACGGTTTGGTGTCGAGAGTCCGAAGCCCCGCATAGAACGCGGTCTCATCCCACATGTAGAAAAACTGTGCCGCGCGCTCGTTCAATTCCGCGTGGTGATACTCGACCGGGGTGCAGAAAGCGTCCTTAAACTCGGACAAGTCCCCATCGATCTTCATCCCTGCTGGAGCACGCGTCACCACCCCGCGCACTCCTGGCTTCAGTTCCGCAGCAGATGAGGCTACACCGCCGAAGCCAATACATGAAGCTGCGAGCGCGACCGCGAGTGAGCTGACCGACGCCTGAGGGGACTTTTTGATGTTCATT
>JAQCER010000536.1 GCA_027618625.1 Verrucomicrobiota bacterium | reverse complement strand
ATTCCTCGTCAATCCGCAGCTCGCCACGGCCGAAGAAGAGCTTGGTACCATGTGGGGGACTGCGGAAGCAGAGTCCAACTACTACCAACTCGTCGACATCCCGATCCCCCCGGAAATACCGATGCGTCCAGGCAGCTTCGAAATCTTGCCCGACGGCAGACTTGCGGTCGGCACACGCCGTGGCGACGTTTACTTCGTTTCCGGTGCCTTCGAGAAACCGCCCACGCCTGAGTATCGATTGTTCGCCAGCGGCCAGGACGAGATCTTCGGGCTTTCGTGGAAGAACGATTCCCTGACGATCACACAGTTCGGCGAAGTCACCAAGTTGACCGACACCAATGGCGACGGTGCCGCGGACCGATTCGATACCCTGACCAACAACTGGGGCTACGCCGAAGGCCACGAATTCGCGTTCGGTTCCAAGCATGATCCCGACGGGAATATCTGGGTAGCACTCGGCCTGAGCGGATCCTACGAATCTCAAAATTTGTTCAGGGGCTGGGCGGTAAAGGTCACGCCAGACGGCCAAATGATTCCGGTCTGTAGCGGACTGCGCAGTCCGGCCGGGGTCGCGGCCAATGCCGAAGGGGCCATGTTCTGCATCGAAAGCCAGGGCCCGTGGAATGGCTCCTGTTCGTTAAAGCACTTGAAACCCGGTGGCTTCCTCGGGCATCCCGCCAGTTACAACTGGTATCCTTTCGCAGATGGACTCGATGCTCCAGCGCTGGAACCCAACTCCAACTCGCGGCTTCAGGTGGAAAAGAAACGCGTGAAAGAACTGGTGCCGCCCGCAGTGTTGTTTCCCTACATCAAGATGGGACGCTCCATTTCCGGATTCCGACTGAATCAAACCAGAGGGAAGTTCGGCCCGTTCGAAAATCAGTTTTTCCTCGGCGACTACACACTCAGCCTCGTCATGCGCGCCACCACCGAGCAGATCAATGGCGTGTGGCAGGGCGCCTGTTATCCGTTCCGCGAAGGCCTAGCCACCGGCACCATGAACGTGGAGTTTACGCCGAATGGACAATTGATCGCTGGCGGATTCACCACCAATAGCCAGTGGCCAGTGCGGGGCGAAAGCCCATTCGCAATCCAACGGCTCGACTGGACCGGCAAGACCCCATTCGAGCTCCAGGAAGTCAACATTCGGCGCGACGGATTTCTGCTCACATTCACCCTGCCCGTAGATCCGACAGTGGCGGCGAATCCCGAGACCTACGCGCTCACCACCTACACGCACATCTTCTCCGCCGGCTACGGCAGTCCCGAAGTCGATCACACCACGCCCACCGTCACCCGGGCCGAAGTTTCCGCAGATGGGATCAGCGTCAGACTCACCGTGAACGGAATACAGGAAAGCCACATCCACGACTTTGACCTGACAAAAATGCAGAGCGAATCCCATCAGCCACTGCTGCATACGAAGGCCTACTACACGGTGAACGAGGTGCCATCTGCGCCTGCCGGTGAGTGAGGAGATCTAGTCAGTCGTTAGCGTTCAGCGAACCCCTCTGTAAGCGTTCGGCGGACCCAGGGCAGCCTTTCGCTGCCCGGTCAGCTTCGGTCTTCGGTCGACCGCGGCTCAAGTGGCTCGGCGCTAGGGGCGGCGGTCCTCCAGGCGCACGCTGACGTCTCGGCCTGCGGCGCTTCGGGCCTGCAGCCAGCGGTCCGGCAGGAGTTCGTCGATCCGGCGGTCGGGATGGCTTTATTTCCGGGAAGTCCACAGCCAGCGCCAAAAACTAGAGCCAGTAGAAATTGACAATTGCGGGATTCTAGAGCAGGAAACAGCATTATGTTTAGCCAACTCTCCGACAGCCTCGATAATGTCTTCCGCAAGCTGAAAGGTCGGGGGAAGATCAGTGAGAAGAATATCTCCGACGCTCTGCGGGAGGTTCGGATGGCACTGCTGGAGTCCGATGTCGACTATGGCGTGACCAAGGGATTCATCGCCGCAGTGAAGGAAAAGGCACTGGGGGTCGAGGTCATGAAGAGCATCAAGCCGGGCCAGCAGATCGTCAAAATCTTCCATGATGAACTGACCAAGCTGCTCGGAGGTGACGCCGAACCACTCGACCTGAATCCGCCAGCGCGCATTCTCATGGTCGGCTTGAATGGTGCCGGTAAAACCACTACGTCCGCGAAACTGGCGCTCTACTTGAAAAAGCAGGATCGCAGGCCGTTGTTGATCGCCTGCGACCTCTATCGCCCTGCGGCGATCGACCAGCTACAGACATTGGCCGAAGAAATCGATGTGCCGATGTTCCGGCCGGAAGCAGGCGAGACTGATGTGATCAAAGTCGCAGGGCAAGCGCTGAAGTGGATCAGCGAGCAGGACGGCACGGTGGCCATTTTCGATACAGCAGGACGGCAGGAGATCGATGAGAATCTGATTGACGAGCTCAAGCGCCTGGAAAACCTGCTTAAGCCAAAGGAAACGCTGCTGGTGGCAGACGCCGCCACTGGACAGCAGGCCGTCAGTGTGGCCAAGCACTTTCACGAAGCGATCGGTGTCACCGGTTTGGTCCTTACAAAGCTGGACGGCGATGCTCGTGGTGGCGCAGCGCTCTCCATGCGGGCAGTCACCCAGCGACCCATCAAATTTGCCGGTGTTGGCGAGAAGCTGGAGAACTTCGAGGCCTTCGTGCCGGACCGGATGGCGAACCGCATTCTAGGCATGGGAGACGTCGTCGGCTTGGTAGAGAAAGCGGCCCAGGCGATCAGCGAGGACGACGCCGAGCGCATTGCCGATCGGATGAAGAAAGGCAGCTTTGACTTCAACGATTTCCTTGAGCAGATGCGTATGATGAAGAAGCTGGGCCCACTGGAAGGCATCATAGGAATGATCCCTGGAATGAGCAAGCTGACGAAAAACATGCCGATCGACACCAGTCGGATGGGCAAAGTCGAGGCCATAGTGCTGTCCATGACTCCCACCGAGCGCTCCCGACCGGACATCCTCAATGGCGGTCGGCGCCAGCGCATCGCACGGGGCAGCGGTAATTCCATCATTGAGGTGAACCAGTTCCTGAAACAGTTTGGCCAGATGCGTAAAGTGATGCGCAGCAAAGGCAAAATGAAAAAAATGTTGGAACAACTGGGAGGAATGAGCGAAGGAGGGTTTCCTGGCAGGTAGAAAACGCTTGATTTCCGGGAGGATCGGCTATTTCCTACGCCTTTTCTTTCCCCGGCCTGTTGCCGGAACCCTTTTTAACAAAACATCATGGCTGTAGCAATTAGACTCAAACGCGAAGGTTCAAAAGACCGCCCATTTTACAGAATCGTCGTAACTGATTCCCGTGCACGGAGAGACGGTCGGTTCATCGAATCTCTTGGCACGTACAATCCAATGAGCAATACCAATCCGAACTACGATGTGGATCTCGGGCGGGTAGACCATTGGATCTCCACCGGTGCGCAACCGACCGAAACCGTCGCCAGCCTCGTGAAAAAAGTGCGCAAGGCCACCGCTAAGGTTGCAGTTTAAGCACTTCCAGCAACTTCCGGGACTAAAAGTCGTTAACATTTCCAAAGCGTCGTATCATCTGGTGCGGCGCTTTTTTTGCGTGTGTTGCGTGTGCTCATGCACCCCCCTTAAATCTAAACTGCGTTCTTTCGGAAGCAGTCAAACGAATGATCATTGACCATCCCGGAGGCTTGCATGTGGGCGTAGCAAGTCGTTGAGCCTAGGAACTTGAACCCTCGCGCTTTGAGATCTTTCGCCAGTGCATCGGATTCAGGAGTGGTAGCAGGATAGTCCTCGATATAGCGAAGCTGTCGCGCGATCGTTTTTCCATCCCCGAATCTCCAGATGTAGGCGTCAAAAGTGCCGAATGCTTCCTGAATTTCGAGAAACCTCTGCGCATTGTTCACTGCGGCGACGATTTTCGCCCGATTCCGAACTATCCCGGGATC
>JAQCER010000535.1 GCA_027618625.1 Verrucomicrobiota bacterium | reverse complement strand
CGGCCCTATCCCGGAACCAAGCCAATAATTTTCTAAGGTTCGGCGGACGAGAGAGTCCTCTTGAAGGAGTGATTTTTTAACTTCCTGGGTCCCAGTCGGGAAAAAGGGAGTACATTATCCGTTCACACTCCCAGGAAATCCTCAATGATATAAGGCATGAACACGATTCTGAATCGCTTAATTTGCGCAATTGCAGCCGTTTCAATCGGCACCCTAACCCTTATGAGTAGCCGCAGCCACGGTCAGGACAACGAGATCGGATTTATCGAACGCTTTGCTCTCGCAGCGGATCGGGCCGATGCATTGAAAGAATTGATTCCGGGAACCGAGAACTACTATTTTTTCCACGCCCTGCACTATCAGAACATCGAAGATCGGGCGAATTTCGACAGCACGCTTGCACAGTGGAGAAAGCGTTTCGAGCAATCGCCGATGAGGAAAGAAATCGAGAATCGCGATGCCCTCATCAGTTACAAGACTGACCCGAAAGCGACGCTCGACTACCTCAAGCGCGAGTTGGGGCTGGTGTTTGAGCATCAACGAGAGCTGCAGCAGACCAATCCTGATGTTCCGACGAAGCTCGATCCCGCGCAGATTTCTCTGGAGGCCATCGTGCAGCGTTCGTTGGGCGATAAGGGAAGTCTGGGGGAAGTGAGTGTTACGGGTGTTGACTGGCTGATGTGGCACTGGGGAGAGGTCGAATTGAGTGTGGCGCAGCAGAGGGAATTGTTGGCAAAGCTGTCCCGGCCCGATTATCCGAAATTAGTTGCCGCGCTGGCAGAGGACTTTACCCGCAACGAAAGTCGGGGATTCGGCGAGTTCACAGTCCACGGAATGTTGCTTCCGGAGCAGCTCGATGAGCTTGCTGAAGCGCGCCCCGAGTTGCTCAATGATATGACATTCGTGCTGACGAAGCTCGGCAAGATGAGGCCGGGTGCTGACACGGACATTCACAATGATCCAATCGAACGTGAGGCTTATCTTGAGCGTGCCTGGGCATTCGTCTCCGAGCTGCAGTCGGCATTTCATTCGCTCAAGGCGCATGTGCTGTTCCAGCGGTTGGTTCACGATCAGGGGAAGGGGATTTACAATACGGAACGTTTCCTGGCCTATCTTCAGCTGCCCAGGCCCGTGGCGCACGTAAACCCAAAGTATCGCGAGCAACTTGCTCTCTGGAGCCACCCGGTCGATTTCAACTTTGATGCCTCGGCCGCAACCGGATTCCCTCCGGTTCAAAGCGATGAATCGCTCGTTCGGGCGTATCTCCTTCGGTTGTTGGCAGGGCAGGAAACGTTCGCAGCGTATGCTCCTTACCTTACGGATGACTACCTCAAGGGGATCCTGGCGGAAGCGAATATCGTCTCCGGGCACGGCGATCCCGAGAAGTGGTCGTCGCTGCTTTCTCCGAGTGCTTATCAGGAATTGAAGGACCGGGTCGATCTTGATTTTGATCCCTCTTGCAAGGAACGTTTCGACGGAAACGAAACGGTGACGGTCGAAATGCATGTGAAGAACGTGCAGAATCTCATCGTGAAGATCTACGAGGTGAACACGTTCAACTACTACCAGAGCGTTGGATCTCAATTGAACACGGACCTGAATCTGGACGGCCTGGTCGCCAACGAGGAGCTCACCTTTGACTACGAGACAGGCAATTTTCAACGGATCGCGCGCACCTTTGAGTTTCCTCAACTGCAGGCCGAACGCGGAGTGTGGGTGATCGAATTCATCGGCAATGGCAAGAGCAGTCGGGCCCTCGTCCGACGTGGAAACCTGCAGTACATCACACGGACCAGCACAGCCGGCAATGTGATCCGAATTCTCGATGACAAGCGCCAGCCAGTGCCGGGTGCCTATGCGTGGCTGAATGGGAAGCGGTTTGATCAAGATGAGGAGGGCGAGATCGCGATTCCGTTCTCAAACCAGCCTGGAAGCCAGCAGATCATCCTGGCGGATGGTAACGGGTTTGCCACTTTGGGCACTCTGTCCCTGCAAGGCGAAACCTACGGGCTGACTGCCGGCTTCTATATTGATCGCGAGCAGTTACTGGCCGGCAGCGATGCAACTCTCGCCGTGCGCCCAAACTTTACACTCAATGGTGCCGCAGCGGATGTGGCATTGCTCGATGAAGTCACTCTGACAATCGTGTCCACCGACTTGGATGGTGTGCAGTCAACGGCTACGGTGCCCGACTTTAAGCTCTTCGCGCACAAGGAATCCACCCACCGTTTGCATGTTCCGGATCGGCTTGCTTCTCTGCAGTTTCAGCTGTCGGCAAAGGTAAAGAATCTCAGCAGAGGAACCGACGACCCGCTTGCCACGCAAGATACGGTGGCCATCAATCAGATCGCCGCCACAGATGCCGTTGCCGATTTGTTCCTCGAAAAGATCGACGGCTCCTATTTTGTAAAATTGCTGGGGCGGACGGGTGAACCGCAAAAAAATATCGCGGTGAACTTCAGTTTGCGCCGGGATGATTTTCGCGTCGACGTCGGCGCCACCCTGAAAACTGACGACACTGGTTCGATCGATCTGGGAGCGCTCGATGGCATTTTCCGGGTTCGGGCTACGGCTCCGAACGGGCGAGACTATCGCTGGGAGCTTCCTGCGGACCAGGCGCGCTATCCTTCGACGATTCATGCAAGAGTCGGTGAAGCGATTTCGCTGCCAGTGATGACTGGTCGCAGTGGCAGCGAGGCGTTTTCGCTTTTGGAAGTGGCGAATGGATCGTTCGTGCGAGATCAAACGAAGGCGATCTCCGTGGCAGCGGGGTTCGCCACTGTGCGGGGGCTGCAGGCTGGCGACTACCATTTGCTTCTCAAAGACGCTGGCACCGCGGTCACGATTCGGGTCACTGCTGGTGAAGAGACTGCCGGCTTCCTGCTGTCCGCTGCGCGCAATCTCGAAAAGAGTAATCCGAAGCTCCTTCACATTCGCGAGCTGAAAGTTGAGGGTGACGAGTTGAAGGTAACGGTCGACAATGCTCATCCAAGGACACGTATTCATGTGTTCAGCAGCCGGTTTGTCCCTGCCTTTGACGCATTCGATACACTGGGCGCTGGCACTGCGCTTGAGCCCTTGATTGGAACACCATCGCGCTATCGCAATCTGTTCGTATCGGGTCGGAGTATCGGGGACGAATATCGTTATATCATCGAACGCCGCTTCGCCACGAAATTCCCGGGAAACATGCTCAAACGGCCAGGCCTGTTGTTGAATCCGTGGGCTCTACGTGACACCGCAACGGCAAAGGATGAGGCCCAGTCGGGAGATGACTGGCAGAGCAGCGCCGCCGCCACGGCTGCGTCTCTTGCGCGCGATGCGAGTGAAATGAGGCAAGGTGCCGAAGGCAAGAGCGATCCGCACAATCTCGACTTTCTGGCGGAATCAGGAAGCATCAGTTACAATCTTGCTCCGGGTGATGACGGCATCGTGCGTATCAAGCTTGAGGAGTTGGGGGATCGGCAGTACGTCCGGGTGCTTGCGGTTGACACTGTCACCGCCGTGGAGCGGCAGATCGCGTTGCCTGCACGGGATACGGGGATCAAAGATCTTCGCCTTGCCAACGGGCTGAATCCGAAGCGGCACTTTACCCAGCAAGACCAGGTCACCATTCTTGAGCCGAACAAAGCTTTTGTCATCGACGATGTGGCCACCGCCAGCTTTGAAGTCTATGAGACGATCGGTAGCGTTTACCAACTTCTGAAGACGCTGAGCGGCGGCAACGCAACGCTCAACGAATTTTCGTTCATTGTCAGCTGGCCTGACCTCGAAGCAGCACGCAAGCGTGAGCTGTATTCGAAGTACGCCTGCCACGAGCTTAGTTTCTTCCTGCAGCGAAAAGATCCCGGGTTTTTCGCCGATGTTGTTCTGCCCTATCTGAGAAACAAGAAGGATAAAACGTTCATCGATCACTA
>JAQCER010000534.1 GCA_027618625.1 Verrucomicrobiota bacterium | reverse complement strand
GTTTCCTCGCACTGTTCCTCTGGAAAATATGGAAACCGGGGTGCACGCGGTGCACGCCTCCTGGATCGCACTGCGGCGCGACGGCTGATAGTATTGACAAAAAACCGCGTAAGCCCCTTTTCACCCGTGCGCGCAGCGCCTCATCTTCCAGTCTTTTTTGATTATGAAAGCCCAAACCCAGCCGATGCTTCCTATCCTCTTGAAGGCAATCCTCGCTGTTTTCGCCATCGCCTGCATCGCGGCGACCGTTCAGGCCGAACCCGTAGCACCCAGAAAAAAAATCGCACTCATCGGCACGGAAGTTCGCACACACTCACACGCGCAACATTTCATCGATCGCCTGCTGGTGGGCAAAGCCTGGAACGGCACCTGGCAGGCCCCAACCGTGGATCTGGTGTCCCTTTACATCGATCAGTTTCCGGAGAGCGACCTCGCCAGAGCCACCGCCCAACGCCACGGCGTCCCGATCTACGAAAGCATCGAAAAGGCGCTCACTCTCGGTGGCGATACGCTGGCTGTAGACGGCGTGGTAATCATTGCCGAGCACGGGGAGTATCCGAAAAACGAAAAGGGCCAGACGCTCTATCCGCGCTACAAGTTTTTCAAAGAAATCGTGCAGGTGTTCGAGAAGAGCGGTCGCTCCGTTCCGGTATTCAATGACAAGCACCTGTCGACCGACTGGCACGAATGTGTCGAGATGGTCGAAGACTCGAAGCGGCTGAAGTTCGCATTCTTTGCTGGCTCATCACTGCCAGTCACCTGGCGGTTGCCAGCGATCGACCTGCCGCTCGGCACACCGCTCAAGGAAAGCGTCTGCGTCGCATACGGAGGTGTCGACAGCTACGATTTTCACGGACTCGAAACCGCACAATGCATGTCCGAACGACGCAAAGGTGGGGAATCAGGCATCAAACTCATCACCGCCCTGCGGGGTGCAGCGATGTGGGAGAAGGCTGCCGCCAGCGAGACCACGCAGCAGCTCATCGTCTCTGCAATCAGCCGCAGCCACACGCTGCCAGTCACTAATGGTTACCTCAAAGAGCCAGTCTCCTTCGACTGGGCACGGCGCACGTTTCCAGATGCATACGGCTATTTCATCGAACACAGCGATGGCTTCCGCACCACATTGGTGATGCTCCCCATCCAGGACTTCAACTACGCTGGCCTCAACGCCGAGACTGGCGAAGTCTATTCATGCCAGATGTATCTCCCCATGCCCGGCCACAGCGCCACCACAGCAGACTTCTTCAATCCGCTGGTCGAGCACATTGAGCAAATGGTCATCACCGGGAAAGTCCCCTACCCGGCCGAGCGCACCTTGCTCACCAGTGGCATGACCCTGGGAGCAGTCGAATCTCTGCACACGGGCGCACCCGTCGATACTCCCGAGATGAATATTCGCTATCAGGTTCCAGAGCGCTCCACATTCTGGAACAATTGATCAGCCTTCCCACGACTGCCCGTCCCAGGCGATCACTCGATCGAGCAGGCTGCCGACTTCTGAGGAAAACTTGCTGAACAACACTTCCCCCTTTTCGGCAGAAGCAGCCTGCGGCACTCCAATGTGCCCCGGCGCGCTGCGATCGCGAGTCGTCCAGCCGCGTGATGCCGGCAGAAAGGCATTGCCTGGCGCAACCGGATCCGCGTCCCTATAGTCGCCGACGAGCGCAGGATTCAACGCCAGCATCATCGATGTCTCCCACTCGCAGGCATGCCCCATCTCATTTTGCACGAATGTAAGGGCATTCGAGCCAGGCCCACCATTTGATCCCGTTCCCCAATACGTCGCCATCAGCAACAACAAGTCGCTGCGATCGCGATGCGCTTGCCGCAGCTCGAAAACCGCCTGCTTTCCAGGGACATCATTGCCGCCATGCCCATTTATAAACATAATCCGTTTGAAGCCATGGCGCAGCCAGTTCTCACCAAGATCGCGCAACAGATCGAGGTAAGTCCGCGGCCGCGCCGATACCGTCCCCACAAAATCCATGTGGTGATCAGAATTTCCCAGCCATTGCAGCGGACAGAACAACGCATCCTGGTCATGCACCGATGACACCCGCCGCACGATCTCACCCAGCAGGTAGCTATCCGTATAAACCGGCAAGTGGTGTCCATGTTGCTCGACGGCAGCAATCGGAATCACCACCGGCACGTCACGAGACAGCGCATCCACCATTGGCCACGTCATTTCAGAAAGTTGCATGGGGTATCTTATACGTCTCGATTTTCGTTGGGAGTGCTCATCGTGAAACGGAGTAGCTTGGGCCTTGTCCAGAGGCAATGCAAGGCAGTTCCTTCGTTCCGTCAGCACTTCCGGGTCAAAGGAATCCCATCGTAACAGGGTTCAAGGATGATCGATCCAACTCCAACCTGCCCCGTTGAGTTAAGTGAGGCTTAGTCGGAAGCAGCCCCTCGCTTCCCCGCACGCCAAACTCAGAACACCGCGCAAGCAAAATCGGACGGTCGCGGCCCGGTCGCATATTTTCGTTCGCCGGGACAGCCCGAACAACTCGGGCAGCCGGGCGGCGGGAACCCATTGCCAGTTCCCTGATAACGCTGCTATAGGTGCCTACAAGCGCATTGCAAACCTTATGCCAGACGCCGCCACTGATTCCCCCACTCCCGAAACCCGCACGGCCTCACTGACCGGTGCGACTGCCGTGGTGGTGGGCAATATGATCGGTGTCGGCGTCTTTACGGCGCTCGGATTTCAAGTGGCGGATCTTCCGTCCGGGTTCGCCATTGCCGTGCTCTGGCTGGCGGGTGGATTGGTCGCGTTTTGTGGAGCAGTCTGCTACGCGGAGTTGGTAGCGATGTTCCCCCGCTCCGGCGGAGAGTATCACCTGCTCGGTACGGCATTGCATCCGCTGCCTGGTTTCCTGTCAGGTTGGACGTCGATCATTGCCGGCTTCCCTGCTCCCGTAGCGCTTGCAGCATCAGCGTTCGGAAGCTATTTTGGCAGTAGCGTGTTAGGTCTCGACGAGACGACGCTCGGCATCGGCATCATCATCGCCGTGACCGCAGTGCATTTGATCAATGTGACACTTTCATCCCGCTTTCAAAGTATCGCGACTCTGGGCAAATTGATCCTGATTGCAGTGCTTATTGTTGCCGGGTTTTCCGTCGGCGAACCGCAGCCGGTCCATTTTCTCCCGAAGTCGGCAATGGACTGGCAAGTGATTGGCAGCGGTGGATTTGCGATCGCGCTGATGTGGGTTCACTATTCTTATGAAGGCTGGAACGGGGCGGCCTACATCGCTGGCGAAGTCCGCAATCCGCAGCGAAATGTTCCTTTGGCACTTTTGTCAGGGACCGGAATCGTGACGCTGCTTTATGTCGGGATCAATGCGGCATTCCTCAATTCCGCGCCGATGAGTGAACTGGCAGGCAAGAAGGAGGTCGGCCTGGTTGCCGCCCAGCACATCTTTGGCGAACAAGGCGGCAGGGTAATGGGGACGATGATCAGCCTCGGACTGATTTCTGCCATCAGCGCCATGACCTGGGCGGGGCCACGGGTGTCGGCGCGAATGGGAGAAGACTACACATTGCTCCGACTACTCGCCCGGCGCAGCAGCACTGGAGTGCCGGTGGTGGCTACGCTGGCGCAGAGTGCACTGGCCATCGTCATTCTGGTGTCGGCCCGTTTTGAGCAGATCCTCATGTATGTCGAAGCAATGCTGCTGTTGTCCTCCACGGCGACGGTCGGCTCGCTGGTCTGGCTGCGCATACGGCGTCCGGATCTGGATCGGCCTTACCGGGCGTTTGGCTATCCCATTACACCCATCGTATTTATCGCCATCACCAGCTACACTCTCTACTGGGCAGCTCAGCGGCACCCGGCGGAATCTCTCATGGGACTTCTGTTTCTGGTGACCGGTGGTGGTATTTACGCCGCCTGCCTGAAGCGCCAGCAGCG
>JAQCER010000533.1 GCA_027618625.1 Verrucomicrobiota bacterium | reverse complement strand
CCAATAGGCACTGGCGGATGTTCTAAGAACGTTGGCGTTCACTCCGACACCATCCCCAACCCTGCCCGGACCATTTTCGCCGCTGCCCTGACCATAACCAAGAGCAATCGTAATCGCGTTATCGACATGACCAGGTGCTGGCAATACAGGGAACCACTGCGTTTGATCGCCGACCACGACCTTGATCATGTTTGCCTCATCAACGGTGTAAAGATTTACACCGAATGCCTCAGCAGTCTTCAGACTCATCAGGGCAACATTGTCCCAAGTAATCTTGGAGATCGGATCGGGAGCTTCCTGCAACCAGGCGTTGTTGACGAAACGACCATCGTAAATCTTGCTGTCAGGAACGAAGGTCACCTCCATCGAAGTAAGCGTCGGTGCCGCTACATCCAGATAGCCGGCAAGAGCTGCTGCGATGCCACCCGTATTCGCGGTTCCATTGACCACTGGATAACCTGAATTCGCGAGGAACCCGTCACGCAGAACCCGACTCCAAATTTCTTCTACATCACCTTGAACGCCAAGGGTAGAAAACGTCTCAAGCACTGCGAGATACGCCGGATCCGCTGTTGCAGGCGGTGTCGTTGCGTCAGCTGGAGCAGAATCATCTGCGGCAAGCATTCCCAGAAACGTCAAATCCGACACTCCATCATACAATGGCAGAATCATCGGTTGGACAACCGAGTAGGTGCCATCGGCACTACGAGCATCACTCCATTGTTCCAGATAATGGGTTCCCGGCACATGCCAGCGTGCGGCACGCGCAGTAGCAGTGAGATTGCGGCGACCGACATGAACCACGGTTGCCACTGCCTTTTGAGCGGCTTCCCACTTGAGATCCGCCGGGGTGTCATAGATCGGATCAGCCTCGCTGAGGATGATAAGCGTCTGGACTTCGTCAGCGCCAATCGACGTCGCCAAATCCGCGAGCGTGCCAGCGGTCTCCTCTTCACCCTTGAGCACGCTAACCGTGGATCCAAAGGCTCCGAGCGCAGCGTTCATCGCGGCAACCAAAAGATGCACTTCCTTGGGTTGCGATGTGCCAGCAACCACGAGAGCTTTACCGGGTGACGCGGCCAAGTCGTCGGCAGCAGCCGTGAGCCATGCCTGATAATCGCTGCGCGGCGAATACTCCCCGGTCAGTTTTACGGCAGCCGCAGCCGCTTTAAGATCAGCGTTGCCCGTTTTCTCTGCCAGCACAGCCGCTATTCCGACCGCTGCTTTCATGGTCTGACTGGTGTTTACACGCAGTCGATGATCCGCCATACCCCCAGTAACCGAATAGCGGCTTTCCAAAACGTAAAGGCGATTCATCGCATCCCCAGGATTCTCAGCCTTCCGCCCTGACATGAACTGAGAAGTCGCATTATTTGTCAGGCGATCAGACCCCATGAAATCACAGTCGAGCGCGAGCACCTTCTCCGCTTTCTCAAACAGCGGCAGTTGCCTTGCACCAGCACCAAACACCTGCTCGATCGCAGCTACCGCGTTTGCAGCACTGATCGCTTCGTAGCGGTAAATTTTTGCCTGGGGAAGCTTTGCGAGAACCTTGGCAATAAGGCGACGTCGAGTTGGCGAAGTGTCGTGATCCAGCAAGAGCGCAAGCCCCTTACCTTGTGCAGCCACTGCACCAGCCTTCATTTGGGCGAAGAATGCGTCGAACTCCTCGAGGGTTGCAGGGACCTTCTTGTAGGACTTTTCCTTCGAAATTGGGTCAACTTCTTCGACCGTCTTGATGAATTCTCTTGAGCGGTCCGGATCGTAGAGGTCCAGGATGGACGCCTGTGAGTAGGCGTCTAGTCCACCATTGCTCAACGGGTGAAGCTTATTTCCCTGAAGATGGGTGGGGCGTCCCTCATACGTGGTCACCACCAGAGGGACACATCCTCCTCCCCATGGCATCGCGGTTGCATACAGCAACGATTTGCCCGGGATGATCCACTCGACTCCCTGAGCGTAAGGCTTGATAAAGCTTTCTGGTCGACGACAGGCGGCCATGCTCATTCCGGCCATGGATGTCGCAGCACCCATTAACTTCATGAAACTCCGACGAGAGACACTAGCCTCATCTGCGGTCATTTCCGAAACGCCGTCTGGGAACTCCCGCTCGACCCATTGCCGAGATTCCTCGGTATCCTGCATTTGACCAAGACTGCGCCAGTATTTCCGGCCGGTCGCTGGTTCTTCAGGATGTAGCAAAACGCGTTTCATTAATCTTTAGTTCAAAATAGATGTTCGATTGGACTCAAAGTTATCGGTGACAAGCCCCGCAATGCTCAGGCGGATTGACATTCCACTGATCTTTCAACTGCTTGCCAAGCTCCTCCTGATTGCCCTCCTCTAGCTTCCAGGAAAGATTGAATACTTCTTCAAGCGGACGCAAGTGCTTCTCTGGATTTCGGTGACAGTCAAGGCACCATCCCATGCTGAGGGGTTCTTTATGAGAGACCACATCCATTTCATCGACCTGACCGTGGCAACTGACACAGGAAACACCACGATTTACGTGAGTTGAGTGATCAAAATAGACGTAATCCGGAAGTTTGTGAACCCGAACCCACGGAATCGCCTTGCCGTCATACCCTTCGAAATTGGGGTCAATACTGCGATAAAGCGGTTCCAACTTGGGACTCCCCTTTTTCACGTGCTGGTGACAACTCCAACAGGTCGAACTGGATGGAACGTTTGAGTGACCGCCCTCTTCGACAAAACTGTGGCAATAGCGACAGTCAAGCCCGAGCTGCCCTGCGTGGATCTTGTGCGAAAATGGAATCGGCTGCGGTGGCTCGTAACCAACCCGGGTATACTTGGGCGTGAAGTAGGCCCACACACCAGCGGTCACAAACATCCCCGTGAAACCGAGGCAGATTGCCAGCTTCAGGGGTAATGTGTTTGTCCAGCGCGGAAAGAAATTCGGCATTGATTAAGATGAATTTAGGAGATTGTGAAAAATTTCACAAGCGAAAAAACGACTTTTTCCATCTGGGGGTGAAGGATGTGAAGTAGCGCCTCCGCAAGGCTGGAGAGAATAGGGGGATCGCCGTGGGACGCAATGCCAAAGTTGGCAAAAAATTGAGAATGTTTTGTTCCGCCTCACGTCGGCGGTGGAAAATGGGTCGCATGGGGATTGGCGGCAGTGCATACCGACACCGTCACCTGTCCAGCGATCCCCGCCATTCGCGTAATCGCTCCATATCCATGCCTGGCGGTTCGTGTTCGATCAGCCATTCGATATCGGTAACTGCACGCTCTGGATTTCCGGACTGAAACAGCAGAATGGCCCGACTCAAACGCTCTTGGGGTTCGTCAGGAGCGATGGCGAGGAGAAGATCAAGATGAGGCAAAGCCAACCCGGCATCCTGTTGATCGATAGCACCACCAATGAGGTTGCGGAGTATCCTTACAATGAAGTCACGGTTGGAAGCAGCGATCAGATGTTCAGGGCGGAGAGATTGCCCCGCATGCTCCATCACCAGTTTTGCCGCGTCTTCCTCCGCCAGCAATACGCCCCCTTCAAACACGTCCACAAGCTGCGGCAACGCCCCTTCCCTGCCAGGAAGATGGCGCACGACAAAGTGCCCAGGCAAGGGTACGCCCTCAATCTTCAGACCGATGCGGCGCCCTAATTCCATGTAAACAATGCAGAGCGAAATCGGCAATCCTTCCCGGTCATCGAGGACTCTGTTTAGATAACTGTTAGACCTATCGTTGTAGTCGGAACGGCTTCCATGAAAACCATTCTGCTCGAACAGGTACAACCCCAGCAGCTCCAGCTTCTGTCTATCCGAAATCGTCCCATTCTCGACACCTGTGTTGGCCGCCGCCACTTCAAGATTTTCTTCCAACTCAACTGCCATTCGATCCAACTCCGCGAGGTAGTCGCTGACGATCAAATTTGGATCATCAAGGTATGCAACA
>JAQCER010000532.1 GCA_027618625.1 Verrucomicrobiota bacterium | reverse complement strand
CCGTCAGGGACCCCCGGCTTGGTGGGGGGTGGGGGCGAAAAGCCGATCTTCGTCTCCTACAATGATATGGTGTCATCACAGAATCCTGCGCCATTTTTTTTTCGCGGAAATTTCCAGCGGGTGGCAGTCCAGGGTCGGATAGCTACATGCGAAATTTTTGCATTAAGGGCGCGGGCATTGCCACTGCCCCTGATGTTTTTTTTTGCGCGAATTCTCCCGGCATCGGCATTATCGTGCCGCATGACCGCACAGATGGAACGCTTCTCACAGCTTGTCGCGCAAGGTGACGTGGCCGTCGCCGATGCTTACAGCGCCTGCTACCCAGCCTCGGAGAGTCACAGCGCCCGAGCCAACGGTTGCCGACTCAGCAAACGTCCTGAAGTTGCCAGCGAGATCCAGCGGCTACAGAAGCTCTCAGAAGGCTCAGCGGTGCTTTCTCTGGTTCAACGGCGCTGCATCCTCAGGGCCATTGCGGAAGATGCTGAACAGCCTCCAGCGGCGCGGGTCAGTGCATTGGCTCTCGACTCAAGGCTCAGTGGTGACTTGGACGATCGGCCGCAGGCGAATGTGGCTGTTGGAATCTCACTGAGCGCACTATTCGCCGACGAAGCAGACGGCGAGCCGCTCAGGCTCACTTGGGCGGATGATGATAATAATTGATAATTACTGGAATGTCTTGAGCATCGGGCGAGTGGCCAGTCGATTGAGATTCATCTTTGGCGCAAGATCCCACAAAGGCTGGCGAAGAGAGCCGCATCGCTCTGGGAGTTGGCGAATGTGAGGATTTCCCAGTCTGATCCCACCGGATTAGAGCCCGTAGCTGGAAAAACTGGCGCGATGTGGGTCACTTGCGCGATGGGATGCCAGTCAACTTGCCAAAATTTGTCGGAGGGAGCCTCCTTTGCGCGGTCGGTAATAGCCTTCATTAGGGCAAGGCCTAGAGCACGCTGCGTGTCAGCGGCGGGTGGATTAGATGTATTTTTCATTATTGGATTTTGGTGGTGGTGATGGTGGAGCCGGGAAGATTTGCGCCCCCGGCGGTGAGAGAGTTGCGTGCGACAAAAGCCACGGGCTTCCCTGCTCCAGTCGGGGGAGCGAGAACGAGAACGCTGGAGTGATTGCCAAGAGGGGTTTGCTGACTTTTCCCATTCTCTCTCCGGCGGTCGAGGCAGATGATTCCCGTGACTTTTCCCGCCTATAAATAGGCGGGAGAGAAAACTCACGGGAAGCTTCATCCCCTCGACGTTTCCCACTTTTCCCACTTTTCCCGCCGAGTTTTGGGAAAAGTCAGAAGCCCTTGAATCAGCCCCCATGGCTATCCTCCTGTGTTGGGGGCGGGCTAAAACTAACCAGCTTTTCCCTGCGCTCAGTCCATTCGTAGAGCTTGCCCTCAGCAATGCAGAGGTCGATTGCTTGGCGAGCTGCCCCTTTGGCCAGCCCTCTGCGCAAGTGCTCGCTGGCCTTGCGGGCGTATGTGATCAGGTTCGCCTTCTTCATCGGATGGGTCTCATCTATGAATTCGAGAACGTGGTTCATGTGCGTCTCGATCGAGACGTCCACCTCGGAGACTGCCATGTCTTCAGGGGTGGCCTCTCTCCAGTAGATCCCGTCGGAGCCGTGGCAGTAGTAGCGTTCGCGCTCCTCCCATCCGATTCGGCCACCACGTTTCCCGGCGATGAACTTGAACAGTTTCCCATCATTGTCAGCCTGGTCGATGATCAGCGAGCATCCGGTCGAATCGTTGATCACCGCAGCGCCAGCGGACGCATACGACCATTGCGAAGAATTCCATCCTGTCGTGTCGCGGTGATTTGTTTTGGGAGTGTGGCAAACGATCAGCGCGCCGATATTCAGATCGGCGGTGAGTTTGTTGATTCCAAGTGGCCCATCGAGGAACGCGCCCGCCTTCCCGGCGTCCTTTGGATCGTCGCCCAGATAAACGCCTAGCGGGTCGATGATCACCAGATCAGGCTTCCAGCACTTGCAGAGTGCTCGCAGCGTGATCAGGAAGTCGAGTCCCGTCTTGCCTCGCAGTGCGATGGAGAGCGTTCTCTGTGCGATCTGAGCACGTTGGGCGGCGTTAATCCCGAAATGATCCATGATGCCCCTAGCGGCTTCGCTGTTGTCGCCATCGTCATTCTCGGCCTGGATGATCAGAATTCTCAGCGGGCCAGATGGCTCGATCCCGAAAGCGGTTTCTCCGAGTGACCAGAAGATCGCCGCTTGAGTCACGGTGGTGCTTTTGCCTGCTCCGGTCGACGAGATCACCAGTCCAGCGCGGGCACCGCGGCAGAGCCAACGGTTGGCCCCAAGCAGGGTCTTGGAATGGTCGATCGGCAGCGAGGCAAACTCAGTAAGTGAGCGTCCGCTGTCGATCAGAGCTTCGGTTTCAACAGCTTGCTCACTCGGATTGTCTGGATCTCGTCCGTTGAGTCCGGTGATCACTTCACCGCCATTCATTGCGGCTTGAATGTCGCCGCCACTGTTTTTGAATTGTCGAAAGTCCATTACGCTGCCTCCTTTGGTGTGAATTGTCCGATGACGATTTCCCGGGCAACAGGTCGCAATATCTCCTTCACCCGATCAGCGGCGAGTTGCCCAGCATGGTCATCATCGAACCAAAGGACAACGGTCTTGCCCGCAAACAGGGGTGCCCATTCGCTTTTGAATGATGTGCCCGGTGATCCGATCACGCAGGACGGCTTCGGCGCATCCCAGCTAGTTTCCAGTCCAGCATCGAGCGCAGCGATGGTATCGGACTCGCCCTCCATCAGATGCACCGTATCAATTGCCGGAAACCCTCGGCGGGTCAGCATGAACGATCGCCATGGCAATGCTGGTCTGCCCACTTCCCACAGGAACCGACACTTGCTTTCAGCTCCGAATGGATGCCGAATCTTGATGCCTGACGGGTAGTTGTAGACGATGCGGTCAGGGTGGCATGACTTGCGCGTCCCATCCGCCGCCTCATAGGTTGGAGCGGTCTGGAACCCAATGGCTGCGCCCTGCGTGAATGTCAGCGACTCAACCAGTCGATCACCGATGCCAAACTCCAGGCCAATCCGGTGCTTCACTTCATCGCTGTCATAAACAGCCGATCGCGCCGTCCTTTCGATGTGCCAGAAATCATCCGGGAGGGGCTCCACCTGCTTTGTTGTGGCCACCTTCGGTCGTGCGACAAAAGCGACATAAGCGACCGAAGGGGTGCCTCCCAGCCATTCACAGGCTTGGCGAAAGTCGATACCCTTCAGCTTTTGAATGAAGCCGATGCTATCGCTGATATGGACTTGGCACCCATAGCAATGCGCGTGATCATCCCAGACGTGGAAGCTGGGCGTCCGCTCATCATGAAACGGGCAATGGGTGATCTTGTGATCGCCAGATCGCCGCAGTGGTTCGCCAGTCAGACGCTCGACGAGTTCAGGCAGCGGATTCGCCGCGTTGATTGCGTCGGTGTCAAACATGGGGCACCTCCTTCAAATGAAACTTCACCCAGTCCGGACGGGTGAAGCGCCAGTGGTCAGCGACCTTTGCGCATCTCTCGCAAAGTGGTTCATGTTTGCCCCGGCGGGCGTTGAGTTCGTTGTCCGGGTAAAAATCCCGGCAGAGGAAGCAGCGGAATAGCTGCGGTTGAATGGTCTTCATGGATCAGGCTTTGCGCATTGACCAGAGTCGCCGGATGCGGAAGACTGAGGAATCTGCGAGATTCTTCAGGAGTCTTTACACGCCAGTCCGGGTTTTCTCCGGCTGGCGTTATTTTTGTACGTGTGAGCGGATGAGCGCGTCGAGAGACGCAGAGTTCACTAGCCGGATGCCTTTGGCATTCCCCTGCTTTTGAATCAGCGCCGACTCAACGGCGCCTTCCTTGATCCACTGGTAAAGCAAACTGCGTTTGATACCGTGAGTCATTTCCGCCTGCGCTG
>JAQCER010000531.1 GCA_027618625.1 Verrucomicrobiota bacterium | reverse complement strand
CGCTGGCTACGCCTACGCAGAATGGCTGAAGGACTCGATCCGTAAGAACAAGCCCTACGACCAGTTCGTAACCGAATTGGTCACTTCCAGTGATTCGGTATGGGAAAACGGCGCGGTTGGATTTTACCTTCGCGACGAGGACATGCCACTGGACCACATGGCCTACACGACTCAGGTTTTTCTTGGCACTCGCATGGTGTGCGCCCAGTGCCACGACCATCCGTTCGACAAGTGGAAGCAGATGGACTTCTACAAGATGGCTGCCTACACCTATGGAGTTTCGACGAACGTGAAGCCCGAGAACTTCACAAAGGTCGACAGCCGACTGGAGCGCATGGAACGCCGCCGCAGCTACAAAGGACTGGACAGCTATGTGCGAAATGCGCTGGATGAGATCCTTCAGCCGCTCAGCTATGGGGTGCGGGATACCGACCGCATGCTGCAGTTGCCGGACGACTATCAGTATCGCGACGGTAAACCCGGTGAAGACGTCAAAGCCGGCACTCCCTTTGGATCAAAACTGTCGCTACGCAAGGGACGCGCCGGACTTGCGGAATGGATGACGTCGCAGGAGAATCCTCGATTCGCAACGGTGATCGCCAACCGCCTCTGGAAGCGGGCAATGGGTGTCGGTCTGATCGAGCCCATGGACGATTTCAAAGACGACACGAAGGCCAACAATGAGCGCCTCATGGACTACCTGTCGACACTCATCGTCTCGGTGAAATTCGATCAGCGGGATTTCCTGAAAGCCATCTACAACACCCGCACGTACCAGCGCGAGGCAACCACCACCGATGTCGACATCGCGAAGTATCCCTTCCCTGGCCCTGTGCTCCGGCGCATGAGTGCGGAGCAATTGTGGGATTCCGTGATGACGATTACCGTTCCGGCTATCGATGAACGCCCCGGTTCCAGCAAGTATGCGAAGCGGCTCGAGGCCATGCGCAAGCAAGCCGAGGCGATGGAGCAAAAGGATCCGAAGGAGATTACCGAAATTGCCATCCAGATGGGCGAGTTGGAACGTGACTTCGATAAGGATACCGAGAAACTCCGAGCTGACATCCTTGCAGCCCGCGAAGCTGGTGATGATACGCTGCGACGCACACTGCGCAAGGAACTCGAAGAGAAAGAGAAACTCAAGGATGCCAAGCTCACCGACCTTCAAGGTAAACTGACGATGTCAGAAGGGATGATGATGACGATGGGGAACGACGATTCTGACGAGGATGCCGAAGACAAGACAGATGAACGTTGGAAAGGATTCTCGAAAGATTTCGTCCGCGCCTCCCAACTGCCATCCCCCGCACCCAACGGCCACTTCCTTGGCGAGTTCGGGCAGTCCGAGCGCGAAGTCATTGAAGGCTCGGAAAATGAAGCATCGGTGGCTCAGGTGCTGACGCTTTTGAATGGTGAAATCTTCAGCCAGATAACCCAACAGAACACCGTGGTGATGAAAAACATAGCCGGAGCTGACACCACTGAAGCGAAAGGCAATGCGCTGTTTCTGACAATGTTGAACCGCCTGCCCAACGAACGCGAACGCGGGTTGATCGAAGCCCAATTCGCCAAGGAAGCGCCCGAAAAGGCCACGCAATCGCTCGTTTGGGCGCTGCTGAACGCTCGTGAGTTTGCGTTCGTCCAATAACATTTTTCCTGGAATCCATTATAGACTAACATCCACACCAAATAGACCATGGACCGCCTCCTCAGAAACGTAGACGAACAATCGCGCCGGGCATTTATGGCGCGCACAGCCAAAAGCATGCTCGGAGTTGGGCTGTTGCCCTCCCTGATGCCGAACAGCCTTCTTGCCGGCCTTAACGAAGGAGTCTCCGGCCCCAGGAAGCCCACCGCGCGCAAAGTCATCTACCTGTACATGTCTGGCGGTATGACCCACCTCGACACTCTCGACCCGAAGCCCGGCAGCGACAGTCAGGGCCCGGTGGAAGCGATCAAGACCAAGGCCGATGGCATTCAGATCAGTGAGTATCTGCCGATGCTTGCCCAGGAGATGGACAAGGTGGCTCTCATCCGGTCCCTCAGTTCGACGCAAGGGGCACACGAACAGGGCAACTATTACATGCACTCCAGCTACCAGATGCGTGGCACCATTCAGCATCCCGGACTCGGGGCATGGATTCAGAAGATGGATGGCCGCACCAATCGCACGCTGCCTGCCAGCGTGCGCATCGGTGGGGGCTCGCGCGGTGGTGGCGCTGGATTCATGGAATCGAAATATGCACCGCTGGTGCTCGGCGACCCGAATGAAGGGCTGCGCAACAGCAAACGCCGGGATGTCACCGAACAGGAATTCGAGGATCGTCTGCTGCTAGCCAACCAGTTCGACGCTGCGTTCCATGAGCGCTACGACCAGAAGGACGTTCGTGCGTATGCCGACATGTACGCCGACGCCCTCCGCCTGATGAAAAGCGAAGACCTGCAAGCCTTTGACCTGAACAAGGAAAAGGACGAGATTCGCGAAGAATATGGTCGCAACGGATTTGGCCAGGGCTGCCTGCTCGCACGGAGGTTGATCGAGAACGATGTGCGTTTCGTCGAAGTCACTCTCGGTGGCTGGGACACCCACTCCAACAACTTCGACTCCGCAGAAAATCTCTGTGCTACACTCGATCAGGGCGTCGCCTCACTTTTGCGTGATCTCGAACGCCGTGGCCTGTTGGATGAGACGCTCGTGGTGCTCGCCACCGAATTTGGGCGAACGCCGACCATCAATCAGGACAACGGACGTGACCACTACCCGAAGGCCTTCAGCGGCTTCCTGGCTGGCGGCGGCATCCGTGGCGGACAGGCATTTGGAGTCACCGATGAAATGGGTGCCAACGTGCTTGAAAATGGCGTCTCGGTCCCCGATTTCAATGCGACCATCGCCTATGCACTCGGCTTGCCCCTTGAAGAACGCGTTTTCTCCCGCACCGGACGCCCGTTCACCATTGCAGACAAAGGGCAACCCATTACCAGCATCTTTGGCTAGTCGAACTGCCGCATGACTGAGGCTATCGGTGACGGCGTCGTCCACGGGCTGATCGGCCTGCTGGCAGCGATTCTTTTGCTCGAATTCTTCGTGCGCTGGAAGGGGAATCGCGAAGTGGAACCGGGCATCCTGTTTCTGCTAGCGATTGCCACGGTACTGGGCCTCGGCGCAGGGACGGCCCACTTTGCCCTGCCTGATGCAGACGGCCACGTCGCGCACTGGCCTGCGGGATGCCTGCTCGGCCTGGGAGTGAGTGCCTCACTTGCATTCTTCTTCAAGCGACGCCATCGCGACATCCACCTCGCCGAGATGGATCGTCCTACCTGTTTCAAGACCATCGGCATGAAGCACCGGCGTCATGCGGTCGAAGGCAACATGCAGATGGGCTACACCGCTATGTTGTTTCTTGCGACAGCGAGCCTGGGTGCTGGGACCTTTAGCGAAAAAGTCGGGGAGAACTTCAGCACGCCCGAACTGGCAGTTGTCGAACCGAAAAATCCGGTCACCGGAGCGCCTCGAACCATGGCAGAGTTGCTCGCACAAGTGGACAGCCAGGTTCACAGCGAAGCTGAACCAGAAACCGCCCCGGCACCGGTAGAGCCCACCCCGGCTGCCCCGGCTGCACCGGAGCCGGAGCCTGAACCAGAGCCAGAGGAGACCGAAACAGCTCCCAGCGAGGAAGACGCAATGGTCGCATCAAACGATGCCGCGCAGCCGACACTGGAGCCCATGGCAGAAGCGGGCTCGCCAGAGGAAAAGCCTGCGATAGCGCGTCCTAAGAACATTCCCAAGAACGTGTTCGCGACTCATATTCAGCCTGTGCTGAGCAAGAATTGTTTCAGTTGTCATGGCGCGAAAGAACAGAAGGGCGGACTGCGCCTCGACACGGCTGAGGGCATTCGCAAAGGCGGGAAGAGTGGCTCTGCGATTGTGGCCGGAGAGCCTGACAAA
>JAQCER010000530.1 GCA_027618625.1 Verrucomicrobiota bacterium | reverse complement strand
CCGCTCCGCACCACTGTCATTGGCAGTTCCCCCTTCCCTTCCTGGCTGGAATTCGCCAGCCAGCATCTGGAGGCGTTCGGATCTGCCGACCTTCGGGAACTGCAAGAGGATGCGGCAGTCGTCGCGATTCAGGACCAACTTCGGGCTGGGCTCGATGTCATTACTGATGGCGAGCAGACCCGTTTCGATTTCAATCTTTCCTTTTATGGTCACCTGGAGGGCATTGACCTTGAGCCCGCGTCCCCCAGGCGCTTCGGTCCGCCCGCCCATGACCAGCGCGGCAAGCACGCGATCACGTCAGAACTGGCCGCCCCTCACGGTCTTGGGACTGTGGAGGAATTCGAACGCCTGAAGCGACTGGCACCTGCAGGCTCCCGCTTGAAGATGAGCGTCCCGGGGCCATTCACCATGAGTGGACGACTGGTGCCGGGCACTCACTACGCTGATCGCTATGCGGTCACCGAAGCATTGCTGCCGCTGATCCGGAAAGAACTTGAGGATCTTGTCGCAGCAGGCTGCGAGGAGATCTGCGTCGACGAACCGTCGATGAGTTGCTACGGCTACAAGGAGGATACGTCGCAGTTTGTGGACATCTTTAATCGCACCGTCGGTTCGGTCTACGGCAAGACGCGACTCTGCACTCACCTGTGTTTCGGGAACTTCAAGGGACATGCTGTTGGCTACCGTCGGTATGCTCCCCTCTTCCCTGCGTTTCTTGATCTAAAGGTCGACGAGATGCACCTGGAGATGGCAAGCCGCGAGTATGCTGAGCTGGAAGCGATCGGCCCGGTCGCGGAACGAATGGACGTCGCCGTAGGTATCATTGATGTGAAAAGCTACTTCATTGAGCCGGTGGAGATTCTCGCCGGGCGCATCCGTGAGTGCCTGAAGTATGCTTCGGCCGAGAGGCTCGTCTTTGCCCCGGATTGCGGACTGAGCCAGACCGCACGCTGGGCAGCGAAACAGAAACTGATCAACATGGTGCAAGCAGCCATGCTCGTCCGCGAAGAACTCTAACAAACGCCCGCCGCCTTCATTGCTTCCAATCCCAACCCATCCCATTCCAACCCAACCCAACCATCGTGTTCTGTGAAACTTGCGGTTCAAAAAGAGGGTGCCCTGCTCCAAGACATTCGCGATGCGCCGGCTTCTGATGACCTGCACATCTGGTGGTTGGGGCAGAGTGGGTTTCTCTGCCAGTCGCAGGGACGACACCTGTTGTTCGACCCCTATCTTTCAGATTCCCTTTCGATCAAATACGCGGCTACTGACAAGCCCCACGTACGCATGACCGAGCGGGTAATCGATCCGTCCGATCTCGACATGGTCGCAGTGGTCACATCCAGTCACAACCATACGGACCATCTGGATGGCGAAACTCTTCTACCACTCGCCGCTGCCAATCCATCTCTCGTGCTCGTCCTCCCGGAAGCGAACAAAGAATTCGCGACAGCGCGACTGAAGCAGAGGTCGATCCCGATGGAAGGATTGAATACCGGAACAACTCGAAAGGTTAACGGATTCGAGATTACGGGAATCACAGCAGCACACAACTCGATTGACCGCGACGATGCAGGCAATTCCCGCTACCTGGGTTTCGTTGCAATCGTCGGTTCCTGGAAAGTCTATCACAGTGGCGATACCCTCTGGCATCCGGATCTCGTGCCAGAACTGCTCGCCCTGGGGCCAATCGACGTGATGTTCCTACCGATCAATGGCAACAAGCCCGAGCGCCGGGTCGCCGGAAACTTGAACGGCATGGAGGCCGCAGCCCTGGCAAAGGCCTGCGGAGCCAGAGTCGTCATCCCCTGCCACTACGACATGTTCACTTTCAATACCGACACACCAGACGAATTCGTCACCGCCTGCGAACGCCTTGATCAACCTGCCCGCGTAATGCAGAATGGCGAGCGCTTCTCGTTGTCGCATGCCTACCTGTGACTTTCCCCAGCCTGCGAGTGTCAAAAGAATACCTTTCCATGAGCCATGTTACTTCCATCATTCCCTTTCGAATTTCCCTGGTTGCGATCTGGCTGTCCTTGCTGTTCACGATTTTCGCTTCGACCACACTGGCCCAGGACGCCCCGACAAAGAACGTAGCCCCAGTCGTCTTTCAGGAACACGAAATCGGCAAGCTCCGTAACAACGTCGGCAAGGAAGTGATCGTTCAAGGCCGTGTGGCGACGACATCGTCGTCCAGCTCAGGTCATCAGTTCCTCAATTTCCCGTCAGGTGCGATACGCGTCATCTGCTTCAAGGACGACTTGAAGAACTTCGCGAAGGGCGGCCCCGCTGCGCTCTATGAAGGCAAATCCATCGCCCTCACCGGCGTGCTCACTCAGCACGGAAAGAACCTGCAGATCCAGCTGAACGAGCCCAAGCAAATCAGCATTGCTGTAGAAAAATCCACGCAACCAGTCAACAACAAGCGCGAGCCCTTCGTCCTGAAAGAACCCTCGCCAGGGGTTTTCGTTACTCCGGCTGGCCTGCGCTACGCTGGCCGCGATCCAGAAGGCCGCACCCGAATCGAACACGTCATGCGCCACGCGAAAGACGAACCTGGACGCCCAGGCTCGCACGGCGTCTTTGAAAAAGGCAGCCAGGATGAAGTCCTTTCCCTTGTCGATGAAGCATGGAAACTCTCTCAGGCAAAAGGAATCAAGCCTGCAATAGAAGGCAACTCACTCGCTTACACCGTACCAATGGGGCGCAAAATTGGATACCTCGGCGGAAAAGAAGGCACTCGCCGCCGCAAGCCCGCTCTTACACGGGTATTCCTTGTCGTCCGCAGCGACACTGCCGATGTAGTCACCGCTTTTCCAAAATAGCATCCAACACCACTTCGCAATGATCATCGACGAAAACGACAGCGCCAGACCATTCATCGGCGCATGCGCATTCTGTGGCCAGGGCCTGCTCAGGTTCTGGTTGATCAATGAGCAACTCGCAGCCCTTTGCGACGAGTGCGAGCTTTACTGGACCGACATCGCCGCTGTGGCCGACGATCCCAACGCTCCCGCAACGGGCACACTCGACACCAGCCCCCTGGCCGAACCCCATCGCGCCGCCACAGTCGAAGAAATCGCTGACGCCGACTTCGCCGATTTCATTTCCGGCTACTCAGTTTAGATTCATCGGACCGTTCTTTTGGCGGCGACCATCACGTCATTTTGATCGACCGCCAGCCGCGTACACTTCAAGATCTCGCCACGCTGACGATCCATCAATCTGGCAGTAAATTCGACAATGATTGATTTTGGGACCGGTGCGACTTAGGGTGAATCGGTATGATTGAAGGCTCTGGCATTGCTTCGGCTGAGAATCGTTGGGTCGAGCCCTTCGACGGTATCGATCTTCATCTTCCGGTCGAAGTCGATATCCGCCGGGGTAACGTGCAAATGATCCACATCATTGCAGATGACAATGTCCTGCCTCTCGTCGTGACGGCAGTGGCCAAAGGCACGTTACATATCCTCGCAAATATTCAGTTCAAGCCCAATACCCCCATTCGCATTGAGATTGAGACTCCGACGATCAGCGGGGTTGTTATTAACGGTTCAGGGAATGTTAAACTTGATTCGGTGACCGACAGGGAGGTCTCGTTGATCATCAATGGGTCGGGGAACATCACGGCACGTGGTGCTGTGAACACGCTGAATGCGGTCAGTAACGGCAGTGGCAACCTTCTATTGAGGCACCTGATCGCTCAAACCGGGCAAGTTGCAACCAACGGGTCCGGCAATGCCGCGATTAATGTCACCACAACGCTCTCGAACACGATCAGCGGCAGCGGCAATATCAAATGCTACGCGGTACCAGGCACCGTAAAGTCGCACAAAGCGGGATCCGGCGAGTTCATCGTTTGCTGAGAATCCAATTTCAGCGATACTGGCCGTCGGGCCAGACGGCCCGACAGCAACGGAAACCAAGCACCCGGAGCTGCCTAC
>JAQCER010000529.1 GCA_027618625.1 Verrucomicrobiota bacterium | reverse complement strand
ATTGGGGAAATCGCTTTGGGTAAAGATCGGCCCGGACCTTCAGTAGCCCGAGTGCGACCACAATCTCCCAATGGCCGCCCAAAATGGCTACCCAAAATGGCTACCCAGGAAACGTAGTTGCTGCGTCCCGCAGTTTAGGCGATCGAGCATATCAACCTTCGCATTGATGCCGGTGGTGGTTTCGCTCAAGAAATCGCCAAAGCACGAAAAGCACGCCACCTGCGAAGCCAAAATCCGACGAGCGCGCCGCACAAGACGAGCCCGTACCACCGCATCGGCCCATGGATGAAGACGACGGTTCCATTGACCACGAGAAAGAAGAGAAACCCGTGGAACACGGTGCTGATCATTCGCGGTCGGCGAGCGTGACTGTCGGGCGCGATCCATAACCACGCCACATCTGCGAGCCAGAGGGTCGCGAAGAGGTAGTTGAAATACAGTCCACCTCCCCAGTGCATGCCCGTCATCGCCGCCGTCTGTCGAGCCGTCTCACTATAGGCATCCGCATGGCTCCAGCTGTGATAGAAACCGAAGGCGCAGCAAACATGGAGAAGAAACAGACAGAGGCCGATCGTCCAAGCCCAGCGAATCCACGAAGGCCGCGGCTCTCCCGCGCGGACGAGGAGGGTGCCTGCGCACGCGACAGAATAGGCAGTCACTGCGGCCCAAACCGTAAGTTTCGTGAGCAATTCGCCACTCATTGAGGATCACCTCTCACTGATGACGAGAGTGGTCAGCGATCGCGGTGGCAGTGTGTCTGCGTAGACTTTTCCTTTGGGTTCGATCGCGGGCAGGGGTTTCGCATCCTCGGTGGCACTGGTGCGGGTTCTCTTAGCAATCGCGGGTCGGGACCCCATTTCCCCCACGTAAACCGACCTGCACAGCGACATCGCTGTGGCCGTTGTTGGTCAGGTGTACAACGAGCATGCGGTCGGCGGAAAGAAATGCGGTGGCCTCGATCTTGGAATCCTCTTCTGAGACGTCGCATTCAACGATGCGCATTCCAGGCTTCAGTGGCTCAGCCCATTGACGGAATGCCCAGTAGGGTTTATTCAAAGTGTAGCCCTTTCCCCAGTCGACGTGGACAAGTGCTTCGCCACCATCCCGCGGAGGATAGACCCAGTCATAGGCCATCCACACATTGACTCCTCCGTTGAAGCCGGCGTGCATTGCAGACGCATACGCCATCGCTGCATTGATCTGACCTGGCGATGTGTCAGCATCGCGCGAACACCACTCCGTCATCCACACGGGACGATCGCGTGCGAGCTTCCGCATGTCGCCCCATCGTTCGCCCTTCATATCGTAGTCGTGGGCTGCGAGCACCGCCAAATGTTTTCCAGCTTTGCGCTGCAGCGGAGGTAGATAGTCTCTTGCTGCAGCGCGGGCGCTCAGGGTGTTCGGCCCGACTAACTGCGCCTTCGGCACTTTGGGGTACAGCTTTGCCATCCTGTCGAGGTAATCGCCCACGGTATCGAACAATTTCGCATAATCATCGGGCGTGAAAAAACACCCAGGCTGATCATGCGGCCAGTCCGGTTCATTGGCGATCGATAAGTAATGCACTGGAACGTCGTTGCCGGCCATATGCTGAAGGAATGCCCACAGATATTCGGCAAATTCCAGTTCCATCTTTGGCTTCAGTGTCGCCTTTTCCTCTCCCCCGCCGCTCTCGGCGTTGTTGGTCTTCATCCATGCAGGTGGCGTGAGCAGGGTGGCGAGAAATTCGATGTCCGGTTGGCGTTTTTTTGCCGCCTTCGCGATGGCTATCGTGTGCTCACAGTAGGCGAAATTCCTGGCCTCAAAATCTGGCTTCAGCGGGTCATCGTTGTCGTTCTCCGGTTCGTGCGTGGCACGGATCATGAGGTGGAGATAACGTGTGTTTACCTTGGCGAAAAGGTCATCGTAAAGTTCCTGCTGCCGCTTTTCATCGTTAGATGCGGCCAGACTGGTGATGTGCTCTTCATAGAACATTGCCCCACATCCCATGCCTTGAAACTCTTGAAGGGACTTCGATGAGCCTATGCCGATGCGCAGGGGTGCGGCTGAGACATCGATGATGCTGAGCAATATTAACCATATTAACCCAATTATGGTGCACTGAAGTTTCTTCCTCATGGGTGTGAGCTTACGAACTACGGCCGGCGATGTCCACGGCGGAACTGCTGGTTCATGAATTCCAGCGCGGCTTCCCAATCTTCCCCGGTCTCGTCGTGGTTGCCTTCGCGGAAGTGGCAGGCATTCGCAGATTCCGGCGCACCGAGAAATCCGAAGACGGGCGCTGCGGCATCACGGGCTTCGCGGGTGCCTTTAGGATTCGCCCAGAGGTCGCCAAGGGCATCGGTAGATAGAACGGCGCGCGGCGCAATGAGCGCGCGCAGGAAGTGCTGATCGAATGGGAGTTCCTGTTCTTTTCCAGCGAAGGAACGAAGCTTCGGGGTAAACCAGTAGCCGAAGCGTTCGGGATCGGTGATCGCGGCCAGACTTTCTGCTTTCGTGCCCTGATCGCGGAAGAGCCCGGCTCCTCCTGCGCCCGATCCGTTAGGCAGGCTCACGGAGACTCGCTCATCCAGTGCACCAGTGAGCAGTGCCACTTTGCCGCCCCTGGAATGTCCGAACACGGCGATTTGTTTCGAATCCACCTGTGGCAATGTTAGAACGTAGTCGATGATGCGCATGCCACCCCATGCCCACACTGCCAGCGTGCCCCAGTCGCAGGATGGATACGCATTTTGCGCCGGGCCAACAGCACCCGCCTCGTCTGGATCGAGATCAGTGCGCATATACTCGGCAACGATGTAGCCCTCCTCGACGAGTCGTTCTGAAATGGGCACGTGCCCGATTGCGACATCGTTCTTGATTACGACGGCAAATTTTCCAGGGCCACTCGGTGGATTGGGAGCGTTGGGAATGTTGGGAGCATTGGGAATGTTGGGGCTATTGGGAATCAGAAAGCCCGCCCGCATGGTGAACGCACTCTCTCCGTGGCCGAATGTCAGCGTGACTCGGCGATCGATCGCTTTGCCGTCGAATACCACGTGCTCTGCCGTTACCTCGGCCTCCCAATGCTCAGGCGCGGGCGGAATGCTGCCGTATTCAATATCCAGTATCATCTCGCGGATCTCACCGCGCCGCCGTTGCCAGTCCTCTTTCGTCTCCACCCGCTGACCGTTTGGGAATACGAGAGGATCGGGCAGGGGAGGGTCGCCCGCCAGTGGACACAGCGTGGCGAGGAGGAAAATGGCTGTCAAAAGCACGAAGGGGCGATGCATGCCAGAGTATGCGCAAAGATTCAGGGAATCGCAAGACTGGCTGGTTTGTTGGTTGCTTCGCGGAGTGTCGAGAAGCCACGATGAAAGGCGCATCCCTGCGTTTCGCACAGCGGAGTGCGGGCTGGAAGATGCAGCTGATTCTCATCTTACGCTTCAAACTGCATGCACTTCTGTCGCTGCTTGGCATCGATCGCAGTGGCAGCAGCTCAGCAGCTTTTAGTTAGTTAGGGGAAGGTGATTAAGATAAGATGTGGATCTATAAAGTGCCAGTCACTTGATTTCTTTGCATATTGGAATATAGTGTCAGTGTCAGGTCCTCTACAGGCGCCTGCTCCTGCGCGGGAGAAGATGCGATCGCAATGGCTGCAGCGATGAATCGTGGCAGACGCCGGGAAAAGTGCATCCCTCTAGACGACACAGATCGTCGACCTACAGGAGTGAGCTTCGGTATATCAATCCTCTAGTAGCACTGCGCGAAGCCTGACATAGCGGCTCAATCCGTTGGCTTGAACCGAGCGGAAAGTGAGCCGTTCCATGCCGGCGCCGAGCGCACTTGTTTCGACATCCTGTGCGTATGTCTGGCCGGTGCCATCACCGTTGTAGTTCCAGGTCTGGACGTCCCCTGCCACTTCCATGATCCAGCGCACGCCAGTGATCCCTGCGGGGCGGTCGATC
>JAQCER010000528.1 GCA_027618625.1 Verrucomicrobiota bacterium | reverse complement strand
TTGACTGGATTGGTTGAGCCTATGAAGCAGCCCTTCAGGCTGGATTGCCAATGGAATCAAGTTCCCAGGGCGTTGCCCTGGGCTGTTATGATAGAGCCCGTTGGGCTCGGCTTTCGAACAAAGCCCTCCCGACCGGCCTCTTAAATCATCACACCAGACAGCGGTCACCCCCAAGCTCGAAAGCGATGCAGCCGCCGTCGCCACTGCGATAGGAAAGAGCGAACAGAACGAAATCATTAAAACCGGAGTGCCGTTGCGGTTCAGTTAAATTAAAATTCTACGGCGTCCGGCCTTCGCGGGCGATGCGGCGGACGGTCATGAACGCTTCTGCTGCATCAAGGCAGTTCTGGTTGCCCCATGAGTGGGCGCGGTGCCGCAGGGCTTCGAGTGAACGCGGGTGCGGGTAGTCGCGCAGCTCTGACTTGTAGCAGTTCATGGCGCGCAATTTTTGCTCAAGCGTACTTGAGATATCGACGAAGGTGTCGGGAACAAACACGCGCGGGTGCGCCCACTCGGTGCTGCTTGCGGCTTCGTAGGCGTAGACGACGTCGATATTCAGTTCGGTCGGGCGGACGGCGACGAGTGCAGCCTTGAACAGGATGGTGTGGTCAATGTTCACGTCACCACCGTGCTGACAGTAGACAATGTTGGGCCGGACATCGCGCACCACTTCTTCCAGTGGCGTGATAATGTCGGTGAGCGTCATCGTGTCGAGCCGCTGATCGGGAAGGCCAAGGTGACGGACATCTTCCACACCCAACTCGCGAGATGCCGCGAACAAATGATGGTCATCCCCTTCCCCCTGATCGACACCGCGCAGGGACGAGCCTTCGCAAACCACAACGGTGCAGACATCGTCGCCATTCTTCCGGTGGAGCGCCACTGTTCCTCCACATCCCAGCACTTCATCGTCGGGGTGGGCTGCTATGACAAGAACGCTGTTTTTCTGCTGAGACTTCATGGGTTTGTGAGGGGTAACGATGGGAGACGACGTCCATTCCTGCAAGCGGGTTTCTACGCGATCGATGATCGTTATTATCGTTGTTGTATTCCTACGGGAAATCCGACACCTTACCGGAACAGTACATCTGGAAATAACTACATGATCAGCGGACATAGACTACATTCGGCCCTCGCAGCGGCAGGGGGAACCGCCATGCTCAGCAGCATTGCATTGACGCTGGCACAAGCAGACAATCACCGTATCGGGCAAGAGGTTACGGCCTTGGACGAATACGTTCAGAAACCGGACGACAGTTACGGTTACAAGGTGCTTGTTGAGAATAAGGGGGCTGGCTTCACTTATTTTGTTGTCGAGCTGACTTCACAGACCTGGCGCAGCGAGAAAGACGTCGATCGCCCGACCTGGAAGCATCACTTGAACATGATCGTTCCGACGGTGCTCAAATCTGAGACAAGCCTGCTGGCTATCAGCGGCAGTGCCAATGGTCGCGAACCGCGCGACAGCCCGCGGGAAGAATATGCACAGTTCGCCGCACTGACGGGTTCCGTTGTCACCGAGCTTCAGCAAGTGCCGAACCAGCCACTGACTTACACTGGCGAAGCTGAGGGCAAGGTGGAAGATGCCTCGATCGCCTACACCTGGGACAAGTTTCTGCGCACGGGAGACAAGGAATGGCCACTGCAACTGCCGATGACCAAGAGTGCAGTCCGGGCTATGGATGCGATCACGGATTTTTGCGCCAGCGAACAGGGCGGCAAGAACAAGGTGGGCCGCTTCGTCGTTGCGGGTGGCTCGAAGCGGGGCTGGACGACGTGGCTGACGGCGGCAGTGGACACACGCGTGATTGCCATTGCACCCATCGTGATCGACATGCTCAATGTCGTGCCGTCATTCAACCACCACTACCGTGCCTACGGATTTTTCGCTCCCGCCGTGGACGACTACGTCGAGATGGGGATCATGGATTGGATGGAAACGGAAGAATACACCGCGCTGGCGAAAATGGTTGAACCTTACGAGTACCGGCAGCGCCTCACGATGCCTAAGTACATCGTCAATGCATCCGGTGATCAGTTCTTTCTCCCGGACTCACACCAGTTTTACTTTGATGATCTGATCGGAGAAAAGTACATCCGCTACGTGCCGAATGCGGACCATGGCTTGAATGGCTCGAATGCCTGGGAAGGATTGATCGCCTGGTATCAGGCCATCCTCGACGCTACGCCTCGACCGGAGTTCGCATGGAACATCGCTGAGGACGGCACCATCCATGTGGCAACCGAAGACAAACCTCTGGAGGTCAAGCTCTGGCAAGCGAGCAATCCCGATGCTCGTGATTTCCGGGTCGATACCATCGGTAAGACCTGGCAGGCTTCGGATATTGCACCGGTGAGCGGTGGCAAGTACGCGGCCAACGTTTCCGCACCAGACAGTGGTTTCACGGCATTCTTTATCGAACTTAAGTTTCCTGGTTCTCCCGGCCTTCCGATGATCTTCAGCACAGGAGTCAACGTGACTCCGGACTCACTCCCGTTCGACGAATACAAACGCAAGCCAGTCAAATAACGACGCAGCGACCGCTCAATCAAAGTGATCCCAGCCACCGTCTCCGAATGTTATGTCGGAGGACGCCGCCTTCGCCCGTATCTCGCCGATGCGGGTGAGCGGCAGTCGTGGGAACTGTGCTCGCCAGCCTTCCAGCAGACACTCGACGCGGGCTGGATGGATTGTCACCAGCAACTCGTAGTCTTCGCCGTCAGTAAGAGCATCATCAATGGAACATCCACGGTTGCGGGGAATGGCGTCGCGATCGATCGAGCAGGCCAGGCCGCTCGCTTTCGCAAGGCGGGGCAAGTCTCTGGCCACACCGTCGCTAACATCCATCATCGCGCTCGGCTTAAAGTGTTCGACCAGCCACCGCGCCTGTTCCAGTCGAGGTTGAAAAGTGAGATGACGACCGCAGATCGATCCTCCGAGCCGCCCCGTGACAAGCACTGCGTCATCAGCCTGCGCTGTTGAACGCAGCACGCAGCGACCCGGCTCTACTTTCCCTAACATGCTCACCGAAATCATGTTGCAGCCTGACTGCGGTGCCCGTGAAGTTTCGCCACCGACAATGCCGAAGCCATAGGTGCGACCCGCCTTTTGGAACCCACGATAGATCCCCCTGGCGAAGGCGAGCGACGTGTCCGGATGCAGTATCACGGTAGCCAGCGCAGCGATCGGCCATCCTCCCATTGCTCCGATATCGCTCACCGCACGCGCCATCGCTTTCCATCCGACCTTCGCCGGATCCGCATCGGCGAGGTAGTGGACATTCTCAACGATGCAGTCGGTCTTGAACAACGTGTAGGGCGCCCGTTGCCCGGGCTTACCCAGCACAGCGCAGTCGTCCCCCACTCCGACAAGGGTCTCAGCGCCAGCGGTCAGGCCACTGGTCAGAAGTGCAATGAGGGCGTCTTCGCCGATCGATCGAAGGGAACGCGATTCACTGGCTGAAGCCCGGCTCTTCTTCACGGCGTGGCCTCAAAGGATGGGACTTGCGCCTTTCACAGTGGGTGCCCCTCCTCCGCTCGATTTTGTTGCTTTGCTCCTTGCCTCCTCGATCTGTTGATCGAACATCTTGCGAAATGCTGGATCGATTCTGTAAGCGACCAGACTCTTCAAGCTGAGCAGGCTGATGATCACCAGCATCAGTATGATCCACTGCGAACGCTTCATTCCGCCATGGGCCACATTGAGTGACTGCTGTTCGTCCCACGGAGTCTTGCCATCCTGCATCAGCGCAACGAACGAAACGAGACTGAGCATCTCCCTTAGCGGAAAGATCCCGAGCCCGTAGCCGCGAAACCAGACAGTCAGGCTCCGGCGCAGCGCCTGTCTGTAGGTCAGCAGTGAACCATTGTCATTCACGACGCGCAGGTTGAACAGGAACTTGCCAGGGGTTGCTCCAAAGTTGGAGAGAAACCACGATTCCGCAAAAACCCAGAC
>JAQCER010000527.1 GCA_027618625.1 Verrucomicrobiota bacterium | reverse complement strand
GGCGCACCCGTCGGCGCGGCCACTATCGACGAGGAAGTACGGCCAAGTTCAGCGCTGAGGTCACGCTGGGCGCCGGCCGTCTTGAGGCCCGTCCACCACAACAGGTAGACGACGAACAACCCCAGAATCACTCCGAGAGTGATAGCGATTTCGCCGGTCCACCGCAGCACGGAACGCCACATGGTGTGCCTTGTCAGCTTCGACCGGGACACACCGCGCAACTCATCTTTCGCAGTATGCCATCGACAAGAGGTTGTGACGCGGACCGATAGGTTGTGACCCGGACCGATACTGCGTCAGTTGTGTTGACGGTGAGCGCCGAGCATGCAACGACCCTTGAGGAGTTGATCGCCGATCTTGATTGCATCGAGGCACTTCGGGCTCAGCCCAGGCATAGCTCGGTTACCCGCTGCGACGCAGCCCCACTGAGTGGTAGCCGGCGCGAAGGAGGAGTGCCGCCGGCTCTCCCAAAACGATGCTGACTAAAAAGGTCATCGCGTTCCGGAACTCCACTCCATGCCAGCGGGTCCCGCTCCGCGTGGCAGGAAGGCCCTCGCTCACCGACAGGTGGTGAGCCAACTCGTGCAACACAGTGCTCTCACGGCCAAAAGCTCTGTTCTCCATGGGTATTGCCACCGTCGCGGTCGAAGGCTCGTAGTGCGCCTTGCCCTGACCTCGGCGTTCCCTTACGCGGACAGGACCGGCGTTCGGATACCTCTCGCGGATGGCTTCCAATGCAAGCACTCCGTTGACGTAATGCTGCACCGAAGGAATGTCGGCGAATCGCTTCTGCATAGGAACTTCCATGTGCGAACCATGGAAGTTCACGAGCCCGCCTCTGTCCAGGACAGCTGACCACTGGTGTTCGGCGCCGTAGACCGCCGATGCGCTCACTTCCGACGCCTGCCGCCGATAGGAGAGACGTTGGGGCTCGGATCCCGATTTAGGTCGTCGTGGGCAACATCGGCGATGATTGCGTCCAGTCGTGCGCTGGCTGTTGCGTAGAGCGCCTGAAGCGCAGCAACCGTTCTCGCGAGGTCACGGGCCGCACCCTCCCAATGGGTGGCACGCGTCTGAAGATCTCGGTTCTTCTTCTTGAGTTCGTCGAGCTGCTCTTGTAGTGCAACTTCGTTGGGGCTGCGAAGGTCTTGGGCTTCCTGCTCACGTTCGGCGACACAATCGAGGAACAGGTCCTTGAGATCTATGTGCCGATGTGTGAGTGCAGCCCGGGACACGCCCGCCTCCCTCCGAAGCGTGTCGATCACGAGACGGTCCTCGACGGCGGCAACCCGGGGCTTACCGGTGATGAGGAGCCGACGCATGGCGGCGACCATCTTCTTCCGCTCTGCATCGGTTTCGTCTGCGACCGCGGGGATCGCGTCACGATGGAGCGTCATCTGGGTTTGCGTCCCATTTTCTTCGGCGCCGATGTGGGAAGCCCGGAATCCGTGATCTGTTCCGCGTAGGCGTCGATCAAGTGGTCAGCCCTGATCACCTCTTCGCGAGTAGCGCCCTGCTTCGATGTCTCCAGCTCCTGCTGACGCTGCTGGAGTCCACGGATTGAGTCCGTGGTGAGTGCCTTGTTCGGGCAGGAGATCTTGCAGCCGGCGATGTCGGGCTCCTCGCCCTCCTTGGTGCACGCAGACCACGGCAGGTAGAAGATGCAGTAGGCATGTGCGCCGCCAGCGAGCGGCACCTCGTACACGGACTGGCCGACCGACTTGGTGATCCGCTTCCACTCCTTGCTGAGGACGGGGGTCATGAGGTTGGAGGGATCGACCAACTCCAACTCCGCCGCGGCCAGGTCCGCCGCTTCGAGGGCGCGATCTCCCGCGGGACCACCGACGATTCCTTGACGTGTGTCGGTAACCAACTTCGCAAGTGCCTGCCCCGTTCGTTCCGAGGTGCGGCGTCCCGCCTTTGACTGTGTGGCGAGTCCGCCGTAACCCTCCGTGACGCGGGTGTCGTATGTATCGGGGACGCGGTGTCCTGCCTGGTGTGCGCCCGCCAGCACGCCGCCGATCTCTTGCTGGGTCAGGACCTCAGAGGTGCGGCGAAGCACGCTCAGGGTCATTAACTCTTCGGCATCCTCGGGGAAGTCATACTCCTCGGGGAGCGCTAATTCCGCTGCGAGGCAGCGCATTCTCCTCACAAACTTCTTCAGGTTGAAAGCCGCCGTCGATGTCGTAAGTGATTCGACTGAACGGCCGGTGTCGGCAATCCCGACAGTTTCGAAGAGTCGTCCGTTCCTTCCATTGAGCCGCTCAAGCACACCGACGACAGTCGCACCCAACTCCGTGATCGCCCATGGGCGAACGACACCGTCTGCTCGTTGAGTTCCATCCACGCCGTGCTGCCCCTTAAATGTTCGTCCGTACAACAGATGTCGCACCTGACCGTCGGGGGCTTGGACACGCTCAGTTACCCGCCTACTCGTTCCGTCATCTTGGAAAGTCGTGGCCTCGAGACTTAGCAATTCTTCGGGTCTCATGGATGAATTCAGGCCAAGCAGAAAGAGGCAGGCGCTTTGTAGATCCGTCTTGTGAGCGGCCAGCCTGTAGTAGTCCAGCCCATTGGCCTGCCAGCGCTTGCCATGAACTCTGCCTTTGACCGGAGTGGGAACAGGACATGACGGGTTGTCACTGACCACCAGTTCTGGGAATTGACTCAGTCGTTTGTCGAGTCCACCGCGCCGGAAGCGGGTAGCCCAATTCAGCATGAAGCACATGTAACTCATGGCGAGGCCTCCAGCCGACGTATCGGTCCAAGGCAGTAAGTCCCCGTGATGCTTCCGCCACGCGCGGACGAGTTCTTCTGCCTGCGGGGCGCTTGGCGGGGAGTTCTGCACCGTGGCGGGCACATAGCCGTTGATCGCATCACGTGCCGAGAGGATGTCGTCAGCGAATTGCTCGATGAACACGACGCTCCACAGAAGCATCGGTGTGAGCACAGCGTCGGGCAGGGGCGGTGTCGCGTTGTCTGGATCACCGCGATCGCCGAGGAACACCGTGTCGTCGACCCATGACGGATCCTTCAGCCTCTCGGATGGGTGGAGGTCTGCCGTGAGGTCATGGAGAAGCCGAATGCTTGTGTAGTGGTGGCCGGCGGACGCGCGGCCATCGAGGGTTCCGACGTAAGCATCCATGGTTTCGCTGACAATGCCGCTCAGTGAGCGGACCTCCGGCGTCTCGACTGCGACGTATCTTAGGAAAGCCCGGATGTGACCAACAAAGCCAACGATGGTGCCCACCTCGACCCACTTCTTGGTGCGCGTGCTGCCACGTCTAACCGCGCTGCTCGGCTTTCCTTCGTTGATCAAGAGCCAAACTGCCTTCTTGACGGGAAGCCTGAACCGCGAAGGGATGGAATCGAAGTTGCAGCAGACCTGTCCTCGCTTGCGAGGCGGTGCCATGGCAGCCAGGCTCCACACGTTCTCGCGGAAGGTGGGGATAGGAGCTTCTTTACGGATAAGGCGCTCGGAATTCGCTATGACAGATGCGCCTCCGTTCCACGCTTCAGGCGAGCCGAGCGCGAATGGCTGCGTCGTCACGACTCGCCCTTATTCACGATGACCGTATTCCAGACTTTCGACCGCAACTCTGGACTGACTTTCGCGCGCGCCTCAGATACGGTCTCCGGTTCAACGCCGCTCAGAATTGCCGTGAGTTGTTGCCACGGAGTGAGATACTCCCTGCGCCAACGATCTCGGTCGTCATCGTCGCGCCGCTTCACATCCAGCAGATCGAGCAATGCGACGAGTGGGGGAAGATTGCTGGTGACGACGTAGGCGTTCTTGCAGCCCAAGCAAGAGAGCCAAGAGTTCGAGCAGTAGGTGCCTGTCTCCGGGTTGTGAAGGATGTCCTGACACCGCGTGCCCTTGGCTGTCGGTTCGGTGTCGAGACCCTCTGCCGCCGCTTCCTCTTCAGTTACGAGTCGTACCGCGAGGCTCCGCACC
>JAQCER010000526.1 GCA_027618625.1 Verrucomicrobiota bacterium | reverse complement strand
GATGCACCTGCGAGTAGTCCTGTTTGCAAATGTAACAGTTCTGCGGCTCTAACACTTCACGAAAATCCGGATCGCTCACTTCCTTCTGCTCAAACTCGAGCGGCGGATAGACATTGGGCGTCGTGAACGCGCTCTGCGCCCGCAGCTTCCTGATGCCGGTCTGCGCGAGAATTTCCTGATCGCGCAAGATTTTCGATGCCTTACGAGCTCGGTCACGCTGCTTCGTCTGCCGACGGCGCTGATTCACGTCCGGACAGAACACTTCGCCCGCCGCTGTGATCAATCGCTGTTGCTCTTCGGTCGACAGCGCATTGAGCAATGCGCGATCGTCAGCGATCGATTCCATGATCGTGATCGCAGCCCGCAAGCGATCCACCGCCTTTGCTGAGTCTGAAGTCCCCTTCGCTGACATCACGTCTTCGGCTTTTGGTTTTGGCTTTGACGTTGGTTTCGAGCTTGGGATTCATCGGAAAAATCGACATCCCGATAGAGTCGCTCGATTTTCACTCGCGCCCATTGCGTTTTGCGCAGAAACTTGAGGCTGGATGAGATGCTCGGATCATTGGCGAAACAGCGGATGCGTATGCGATCACTCATTTCCTCCCACCCGAGCTTTTCGACCAGCCTGTTCAACATCATCTCAAGCGTCACCCCATGCATCCGGTCCTTTGGGTTGGGGTTCGGGCTTTGGGGGGGCGTTTTCTCAGGGGTGTCGGCAGGGCCTTCGTCGTGCATCTGGCGCCACTGAAACGTCAAATTCCGCCTTTGTCACCCCTTTGTCAGCCTTTGTCAGCCCGTTGGCGCACATTTAATCATGCGTCATAGTCCTCGCATTCAAAGCAGGATCGATCAAGGTGCTGCCACAGCAATACCGTACCATGTCGCATCCATTTACAGCACTCGGCATCCCTGCCGACTTAATCAAAGGCCTTCAGGAACTGAATATCACCACGCCCACAGCCGTGCAGCGGGAAGCCATTCCCTTCCTCATGGAAAATGGTGGCGACCTCATCGCCCAGGCACAGACCGGCACCGGAAAGACCGCCGCCTTCGGCCTGCCGCTTTTGACCAAGATCGATCCCGAACAGAAAGACATCCAAGGGTTGATCATCGCGCCGACTCGGGAACTGGCGAAGCAGATCGGCAAGCAATTATTCCGCTTCACCAAATACTCGGCGAAGATCTTCATAGAAGTAGCCAGCGGTGGTGACCAGATCGATCGACAAATCGCCGGGCTGCGACGCCCCACTCACGTCGTCGTTGGCACCCCAGGGCGACTGCTGGATTTGCTTGGACGCAAGGCCCTCAACCTTGGATCTGTTAAGCATCTGATCCTCGATGAGGCCGATGAAATGCTCAGCATGGGATTCAAAGAGGAACTGTCCCAGATCATCAGCCTCACTGAAAACCGGAAGAGCACCTGGCTGTTCTCCGCAACTTTCCCGCCCTCGATTCATCCACTCATCAAGGACTGCATGTCGCTGGATGCGCACTCACTGAAGATCGACTCCGCCCATGTCGTCAACCGCGACATCGCGCACCAATTCGTAGTCTGCGATCGCGGCGACAAGGCAGACTTCATTGGCAATTTCCTCAGGGCCCAGAAAGACCGGCGCGGCTTGATCTTTTGCCGAACCAAGGCTGGCGCGATCAATTTGACCAACCAATTGATCAGCCAGGGCCTGCCCGTGGATGTCATTCAGGGAGACCTTACCCAAAAGGAGCGGGACAAAGTGATGCGGGCCTTCAAAAAAGAACGGGTCCAGTTCCTCGTCGCCACCGATGTTGCCGCCCGCGGTATCGACGTCGAAGCCCTGTCATTTGTCATTCATCACCAACTCCCCGACCAGACCGACTCCTACACCCACCGCAGCGGCCGCACCGCACGCGCAGGTCGAAAAGGCATATCCCTCGCACTCATCGAACCTGCTGAACGGCACCGGATCGGCCGACTGGAACAGGCATTGAAGCTGTCATTTCGGGAGTATCAGCCGGGGAGTTGATGACAATCAACGATGCGTTGCCCTCTGGTAGAAGCCTTCAAGGTGGAACCCGTCCGGCATGGAATACTGCCAGACCCAGTCGCCGAGTTCGCGTTCGTTTCTTGGCAGTCCATCGTCGTCAGTGCGGTTAATGCCGACCGAATACACGCACGGGCGCCCGTCAGAGCGCAGAAAATAGCGCAGCGACTCTCCCGTCACCCTGTCTACTGGAACAACGTCGAGAAATTCTGGATACAGGACATCGAGAGCCTCTGGATATACGCCATGACGCAGATGATGGCGCTCGAGGGCGATCGCTACGCGGGCATTGTCGATCACTGCCTGCAATTCTATTGCTCGCATCAACAGTTCCGGGATTACGCTGGCACTGATTCGAGCCGTGACTTCGTACGGATGTAGCGGTGGTGTTTTGATCTCCTGCATCTTTCGAGAGAGGGCTTCCACTTGGTCAAAACTGATCCGGTTGTATCGCGTGTCTTGACTGTTGATTAGCACGGACTGGACGAGTTCACCGTAGGTCACTGCATTCCGATACCCCCATCCTCGCGGTGCCAGACGCACATACCACGCCAGCCCGCTAGTCCGCGCTTTGACATCGAGGAAAGTTGCGAACTGTCCTGATTGATCAATGTCGAACAAACCATCGCTCGTTCAAAACGCAGCACCCTCGGAGCTGACTCCAAAAAATCGATCTGACTGAAAACATTTTCGATCTCGCGCAATTGCTCGTCCACCCACACCCGGTCGTAGATCCCCTCCCAGACCGGTTGCATGACAGCACGGCAACAGTTTTCGCTCGCAAGGAGATTCATGAGGCTCGGATCATCCAACGCCAGCTTCGCCAATCTGGGGATCGCCAGCACGCGCTCAAAAGCAGCCGAGGGATCACCGATGCGAAGACTGGCGAGAGCTTCAAGTTGCAGAACCTCGGAAAACACCGCGAACACTGTCAGATGCGGCATGTCGGCCGCGAGTTTTTTCCTCCACTCAACGGGAAATCGAGCATTCGGCCGTCTGGACGCACTCACGACTATCCTAGTCTCCTCTGCAAACGCCGAAAATCTGCGGAGAATTTCCGAAGCAGCCCCACTTCCTTCCTCTCTTCAACTTCCTTCCCGTTTTCCAATTCCAAGAATCGGAAGTGTGCGCCGGTTCTCCAAGAACCTGAAAGTTGACCATCGACCGGCAGCTGCCTGGAATCAGCGATCTCCCATACTGTTTGCGAAAGCGCCAAGAATTCAGATGGCCGTTCTTCGGCAAGGAGTTTCTTATCAAATAGCTCCTGAATGAGAGGGATCGCAGCGAAATTATCGGCATCGGGGACAGTCTCGGGGATAAGAGCCTCCAGCTCGAGCCTCTCCCCACTCAATTTCACCTCGGCGACAAAAACATCCCAGGCGTGCTTGCCCCGGAAGTTCTCCCAGGCACCGAAGGCTGCGACCATTGCACCGATACCAATCGCAAGCGCAACGATCACCTTTATCAAGGATTTGATTTGGTCCGTCTACTTGTTATCATTCATTGTCAGGACCTGTACCACCGATCGTATTCGATCGCTAGGGGAAACAGGGGAAACGGCAATCTGGCTGCCGGTGAATCCGTCGCCATGCCGAGATCGAGGACAGAAATTGAATTGTCATGCAGAACGCTTATTCCAGTTCGCGTTCAAGATGAGAGGAATCCATGCTCCCGGAGGGAGCGCGGAAATTAGCCGGTGGCGCGAGCCACCGGAGCGTCGGCGCAGCAGTGTGCGTCCCGAAGGGACGCCGGAACTCCCCATGCTATGGCGGTTCTGCGGCCCCTGCCGGGGCCCGATGGCGCTTCATTCGCTTTCCGGTGGCTTGCGCCACCGGCTAATCTCCATCGAGCCTCCGGCTCGGACGGATCTCTCATTTTAAAAGCGAACTGGAATTAGGAGCCTTCGCAGATGGGTTTCGAGGCCGGCGATCTTGA
>JAQCER010000525.1 GCA_027618625.1 Verrucomicrobiota bacterium | reverse complement strand
GGAGGATTTCTCGTGCTGGGGATCGGGATCAACGTGAATCTTGAGCATTCCGATTTCCCCGCCGAACTTCAGTCCACCGCCACGTCTTTGTTGGCGGAAACGGGGCGAACCATCGATCGCACCGATTTGGTTCTGGAGCTTCTCAAGGAATTCGCTGCCCTCTATCCTCAGGGAGTGAGTTCGTTCGACGACCCGCTGGCTGAAGTGCATCGCCGCAGCCATCTGGTGGGGCGTCACGTTACGTTGAATGCCTCTGGCGGGCTCATTGCTGGGCGCGTCCTGGGATTCGGGCCAAGTGGCGAACTTCGCCTCAAGCCGGACGACGGTCCGGAATATTCGGTATCGAGTGGTGAACTTGTGCGGGTAAGGCCGAACTAGCCGGGTTGGTGGGGCTTGCCTAATCCTAATCTTCGGCGTCGTGAGGGCCAATCTTTCAGTCGATAAAATCCCCGCCTGCGCCCGGATCTCAACCTCCCGGGCGTGGTGGCTTCGGCTTCTTCTTCTTTGCCGTCTGGCCGGGCGCGGCGATGGCTTCGCGTGGTGCCCGCTTTTCCAGAGCTGGTTCTGGCATGCGCTTCATGATCAGAGTCTGGCCGATGCCAAAGATGTTCTGTACGGTCCAGTAGAGGGCGAGTGCCGAAGCGAAGTTGTAACAGATGAACAGGAAGACGAATGGCATGAACATGAACATGCGCTGTTGTGCCTGTACATTGGCGTCGTTGCTCTTGGGCGTCATCTTCATCTGAATGAACATCGTGATCGTCATCACCAGCGGCAGCGGATTGATGTCGATTCCTGCGAAGGTAGCGACCGTATCGGGAACTGAAAGGTCTGGCGCCCACAGGAACCCTTGTCCGCGCAGCTCAACTGCAGACTGCAGCATGCGGTAGTAACCAAGAAAGATCGGGAACTGCAGGAAAATCGGCAAGCAACCACCGACTGGGCTGACACCATAATCGCGATAAAGCTTCATCACTTCCTGCTGCATCTTCTGCGGATTGTCAGGATACTTTTCCTTCAGCTCCTGCATCTTCGGTGAGAGCAGCGCCATCCGTTTCATGGTGTTGTGCGACTTGGCATGCAGTGGCCAGATCACCGTCCGGATGCAGATGGTAAGAATCACGATGGCAAGTCCCCAGCTTCCGACATAGCGTTCGAGGAATGTCATGGTCGACATCAGAAAGCGACTGACAATACCGAACCAGCCGTAGAACAGAACGTCCTCGCGATTGGCTGCACTTCCTTGGTCTCTTGATTCTGCATCTACAGCTTCGAGAATATTGTGCGAGCGTGGGCCGATGTAGAGTTCATAGTTGAACTCGGAGGTAATTCCTGCATCAAGCGTCACCCGCCCTGGGCCAACCGCCATGTGCAGGCGACTGGAGATAATCGGCGGGCCCGCTGGCGCGGCAGCATCTGCGCCAGCATTCGCAGGCTGACTCTCGGTTGTTTCAAAGTATTCCACCCAGTAGCTCGCCGCCTCTGGTTTGGTGACATCGCGGGGCGAGAGCAGTGTGGTGTAGAATTGGTTAAACAGAGCCATCCACTGCCATGTGGGATAGTTGCCAGATTTTACAAGGTCGGTTGCGATGTCGCCGCGCCTGCCAAACCCCATGAAACCTTTCGATTTGAAGCTGCCCATATCCCAGGAATCTGTATCACCATCGGCATTCCAGCCCACGGAGGGCATGATCAGGTCACTGTTGTGAACGGTAGCGGTGTTCCCGGTGTAAAAATAGATATCTTCCTTCTTTCCGGCGTCAGACGGGTTGCTCAGGGTTACTTTGAGATCCCACAGGTAGCCGCTTGCGGCCTCTGATTTCGACAGTGTGAATGTCTTTTCGACGACAAGACCATCGGCAAACACCCCTGCGTAGATGACGGGGCTCAGTCCCTCTGGCGATTTGAGTTCGTAGACACCATTGTCAACGTTCCCGGCACTCGTGCTCAGGGCACCAATTGCCCCTTTCGGGCTGTTGTTGATGACGTACTGGTGATCGCCAACGTAGAGTCCGGGGAGCAAGTGCGCTACAGAGATGCCACCACCCTTGTTGGTGAAAACCCACTCGACGTTGTCCATCTTGACCGTGTGCAGGTGCTCGGGTGCGCCGGGATCGACCTCTGGTAGTTGCGGCGCGGGGACGGTGTCGGCTTGCTCTGGTAGTTGGTCGTCTGGGTATGGCGCAGGCACAGGCCCTTGGACGGGCAGCGGCTGTTGCGTGTTCATGATGTAGAAGCAGATCCCCATGCCAATGGCACAAAGGGTGACAACGATCCAGGCGGTTCTATCCATGATGGTGACGAGTGACGGAAGGTGCTGGTGATGATAGTGACGGACTGGCCGACGACGGGCCGTCCTCAGTTCCAGCATTATTGAGTTGGCCTCCCTCCTCATTGGCGAGGGGGCTTGATGGAATGAGCTTGGCGCGGTTCGCCAGCCAATGCCACTCCTTCTGCAGAGTAGCGAACGTTTGCTCGGCCGCACCTCTCCGGGCAATGGTGACCACGTAACAATTTGGATCAATGTCAGCCGATTTGCTGCCGACGATGCCATGGAGCCTGCGCTTCACCGCGTTGCGAGCTACGGCATTGCCCACGTACTTTGGAACAACAAAGCCCACTTTAAAGTGCTCCAGCTCCTCGGTTTTCAGAGTTCCAAGCACGAGGAACCTGCCGCCAAACGAATGGCCTTGCTTGCGCACCTTGAGGAATTCGCTCCTCCAGCGCATGCTTCTGGTGCGGGGTAATCGCATGCCACAACTGTTGCCAGCGAATCATTCGCCCGGCACCTGTAAATATCCGGCGAAAGACAGGAATCAACCTCCTCGCTCCAGGCAGTAGCAACGGGAAAGGTCAGTTACCGTTTTGCACGGTGTGACGCTTATACTGCACTTCTGCACCCTTGGGAATCAAACGCTTACGTCCCTTCTGGCGACGGCGACGAATGATGTCGCGACCGTTAAGGGTTTTCATCCGCGCACGAAACCCATGCTTGTTCTTGCGGGCGCGCTTTGATGGTTGGTAAGTGCGTTTCATATAAGTGACTTAAAATGTGATAATTACAGGAAAGTTGAGCCCGTCGTCGATTCCCCAGAAGCAGAGCGGCCAAGAATATCGGCATTCAGGGCATTGTCAACTCGGGTGTGCAGGAGCGGATCGGTAGCACACTTTTTCTTGGTTTGACACCAACATTCCCCCAAACTCTCGATCGGGCTCGCCGATAGCGGAAATTTCGTTATCTTTCCGGCCCGGATTCTGCTAAGCACGGCTACCGATGACCGATCTACAAGCAAATGCTGAAAGACTAGAAACGTGGGTGGAACCCGCGACTGTTGAGGACATCGAGGTGCTCACAAACCTGTTGATGACACTCTTCGACGAAGAAGAGGATTTCGTCCCCAACCGCGACAAGCAGCAAAAGGGGATCCGGCTCATTCTTGAGCAACCCAGCCGGGGAAGGATCTTTGTAGTGCGCAATGAACATACCATTATTGGGATGGTAAACCTTTTGTTCATCATCAGCACTGCGGAAGGCGGGTTCGTCATTCAAATGGAGGACGTCGTTGTGCATCCTGACCATCGCGGACAGCATTATGGCAGCATGTTGCTCGAACACGTCATCCAGTTCGCAAAGGAAAAGCGCTTCAGTCGTATCACTTTGCTCACCGACAAGATCAGCCAGCCGTCTCAGCGATTCTTTCAGAGATATGGCTTCAATCATTCGCGTATGATTCCAATGCGGCTCGCGATAGACATCAGCGCGCGAACTACTGAGGAAGGTGAGGACGGGGAGGAAGGTGAGGAAGGTGAGGGGGAATGATAGTGCGCGGACCTGGCAATAGAGTCGTTTCCTGGCTAGGAGTTGCTGTTTTTGGGAGTGCTCTTGGCTTTCCTCTCACCTCGGCATTTGGAATCCCGAACGCCGTATCAGCCACCCCTGCGCCTGGCCTCGCTTCGGAT
>JAQCER010000524.1 GCA_027618625.1 Verrucomicrobiota bacterium | reverse complement strand
ATAGATGCGCGTCATCCCGGTAGTTTGCATAGCGTGCCAGGGCCACCCGCATGGGAGGATCATCTTTGAAGTAGTAGCCCCAGTCGTCAATCTTCCCATCCAGAGCAGGATTCTCATGGATCATTCGCGCCCGCAATTGAGCGCCCGTGACATGGTTCTCGGGCAATTGATCGAAAGGGCCATCGTAGTAATCGTTTGAACTTACGCTGGCAGACTTCACAGCTATTAACACCTTTCGATCAGCTGCGTCTTCGTCTACGCGAAAAGCAAACCCCGTCCGCCTTCCGATGAGCACTCCTGGTCCGAATTCTTCGAAATGTTCGACCACTTGGGCACCTTCCGCCTCATCCAGCATCCAGAAAAAATAGCGCGCACTGTTCTGATAGATCAGCAGGAACCGGAGGCCGGATTCATCACACGTCCGTCCGACAAACTCTTCGCCATTCCGCAGCTGCGCGGCTTCAGGCGGTGCCTGACTGAGATTCTCCAGATGAAAGCGGACGAAGTGATCACTGTAGCCCATGTCGTAAACACCGTTCCTGATTTTCGTCAAGGTAACGCCATCGGCACGCCCTAACATTGCCCTTCCTGCAATACGTTTCGATTCGGCCTCGGCGGATTCACCGCGAACAACGCGCCGCTCGGAATAAGCAAAGCTGATAAACCCGTCGTCCCGCTGTTTCGCCGGAAATCGAATGTTCCCGGTGATATGTCGACCATCAATGTCGAGCTGCCAGTAGTAGTAGTTTTCGCTCGGGTACACCCTGACCTCATTGGGAATCTTCGAAAACACGTGCCAGAAAACAGAGCGGAGGTTCCCTAAGTCGACCCCTGGGTCTTGGGCCCGCCACGCCTCAACCAGATCTTCGTGCAAAGTGAGCCGAGCGCCCGTTCCCACTTCATCAGCGGAACTCCATCCCTGCGTCAGGGACATCCCCAGCAAAAGAAACAGACAGCGGGTAAGCAGAATACAGCGAACATGAAATTGCATGCCTTACGCTGCCAATATCGGGACGTCCCGTAAAGTCCGCAAGTCCGCAAGTCCGCAAGTCCGCATTGTCCGCATTCGATCCCCAGCGCCATCCTCTCCGTTCTTTACGTTCACGGACGCTGCCACGCATCGATTTGCGCTTTCCATTTCCATTTCACCATCGTTGACCCCGGGCTCACTCTGGTTCAGCATTCCACATGCCCATGATCATAGACGGGAAAGCAATCGCAGAGAAAGTAAAAGCCCAATGCCGCGAATCAATCGCAGCGTTGAAATCCCGAGGCATTACGCCTGGGCTCGCAGTGGTCATCATCGGCGACGATCCTGCGAGCCACGCCTACGTTCGGTCAAAAGTGCGCACCTGTGAAGAGCTTGGCCTGCACTCGTTGAAAATTCAAAAGCCCTCGGAGACTTCCCAGGAGCAATTGCTGGAGATCATCGCCGAACTCAACGCAGATGAAGCGATCGATGGGATCCTGGTGCAATCCCCTCCTCCACCACACATCGACGAAGGTGCCGTCGTGCGTGCCATCGATCCCGCAAAGGACGTCGACGGATTTCACCCGTTGAACGTCGCCAAGCTGGCGATGGATGATGACTCCGGCTTCGTCCCGTGCACGCCATTTGGTTGCCAGCGATTGCTCATCGAGCACGGTATCGAGACATCGGGAGCCCGGGTCGTCGTCCTCGGTCGCAGTATGATCGTGGGCAAGCCCATGGCCCTGCTCATGATGCGCAATGGCATCGGCGGCAATGCCACAGTTACCGTGGCGCATTCCCGCACGCGGGATCTGGCTTCAGTCACACGAGAGGCAGATATTCTCATCGCGGCCATTGGCAAGCCTCACCTTGTCACGGCCGACCACGTCAAAGACGGGGCCACTGTGATCGATGTCGGAATCAATCGCGTGGTCGATTCCACCACCAAGAGCGGCTACCGGCTTGTCGGTGATGTTGACTTTGATGCCGTCGCCCCCAAGTGCAGCGCGATCACCCCGGTTCCCGGTGGAGTAGGCCCCATGACTATCGCCATGCTGATGGCGAACACCATCAAGAGCAGCCAACTGCGCCACCGCGCCACGTCTTGACTTAATCCTGATCCTGCAACAATCACCCACTTTCTGAAACACCCGTGAACACCACCAGTCCCACACGCATTAGTAAATCTCAAGCGATCCTCGGCGAAGGCCCAGTCTGGCACCGCGATCGCCTGCTCTGGGTCGATATCGAAGGACGCAAAGTCATCGACCTCGATCCATCCACAGGCACAGAGAATATCATCGAACTTTCGGAACGCGTTGGTTGCGTCTGGCCCTGTGCTGATAGCAACTTGCTGCTATGCGGTTTGCAAACAGGTCTCGCAATGTTGGATCCCGACACTGGAACCATAACACCCATCGATAATCCGGAACCAGACCTGCCGACCACCCGATTCAACGACGGCAAGTGTGACCCCCTCGGTCGATTCTGGGCAGGCACCATGGACATGGACGAGAAAGGGCCGCTCGGTTCCCTCTACATGCTCGATCACCAGCACCTGCTCACTCGCCAATGGCAGGGCGTCACCGTTTCCAACGGTCTCGCATGGGATATGAGCGCCGATCACCCCACTTTCTACTACATCGACAGCCCTACACGTCAGGTCGTCGCGTTTGACTACGAGCCCGACACTGGCAGCCTCAGCAACCGCCGCGTCGCCATCACCATTCCCGACGGCGAAGGGTTTCCCGACGGGATGACCATCGATTCCGAAGGCGCGCTCTGGATCGCTCTGTGGCAAGGGTGGGGTGTCGTTCGCTACAATCCCAAGACCGGCGAGCGCCTCGGAAAGATCGACCTTCCCGTCGAGAAAGTAACATCCTGCACCTTCGGCGGCCCCGACCTCAGCGACCTCTTCATCACCACCGCCAGCATCGGGCTCGGCCCCGATGCCAAGGCCGCCCAACCGGATGCCGGAGCAGTCTTCCGCGTCAAAACCGACAGCACCGGACTCCCCACCATACTTTTCCGCACAGACCGAAATAGAAAGTGATCTGCGAACGGTGCGACGGCGCGCTCAACGGAACGGAACGGCAGTCCGCCAGAGACCGAGCGACGCCTGCGGACGTTAAGTCTAACTCACAGCTTTCCTATCCCCTGCTCACCCAAACCGTATTTTCCAGTGACCGGCGGAGTCCAAAACCGCATCGCCTCCAGCAGTTCGCTCGCATCGCTGGAAGCGATCAAACGCGAACGATCCTCGCCGCGCAAGAGTCCCTCAGAAACCATGTGGCGCAGTTGCTGAAGAAGCCCATCGTAGTATCCCCGGACATTCAGCAATCCGCACGGATGCCGGTGGATCGCCAGCTGGCTCCAAGCAAGAACTTCGAACAGTTCCTCCATCGTGCCGAGCCCGCCGGGTAGGGCAATGAACCCATCCGCCATTTCGAACATCTTGATTTTCCGTTCGTGCATGGTTTCGACCACGACCAACTCAGTAACCCCATGGTGTCCCAGCTCCTTGTTCTCCAGAAAAGTCGGGATAATCCCCGTCACCTTGCCTCCGCCCTGAATTACTGCATCCGCCACCGCCCCCATCATCCCCACACTTCCGCCACCATATACCAAGTCAATCCCCTGCTCCACCAGCAATTTGCCGACATCCTTTGCCGCCTGAACATAGGCAGGATCATGTCCAGAGCTGGAGCCACAGTATAAGGCGATGGTTTTCATAGAGTTCAGTCGTAATCAAACGCGGAGAAGCCCCTGCCTCCCCAGTCGTCTCATGGACGGGCACACCATTTAGCGGTCCCGTCGCCACGCAAGCCATTCTTTTGCATTGACAATCCCCTCTGCAAAAACCGCATCGTCTCCACTGAACATGCCTCCTGCGGGTGTAGTTCAATGGTAGAACATCAGCTTCCCAAGCTGAATACGAGGGTTCGATTCCCTTCACCCGCTCCAGGCCCTCCCGACCCCGGCATTAGATGACC
>JAQCER010000523.1 GCA_027618625.1 Verrucomicrobiota bacterium | reverse complement strand
GGCCCGCGCCTTACAAATGAAGCCTTTTGTGGCGTCTCGCTACGATCTTCATGAATAACCCAGGCTAGGGAGCCACAATCAGGCGGATGTATTCCGTTCCATTGCCGTTGGCCCGATCGAGGGTAATCTCGCCACTGAGACCATATAGGCGAATGGCAGTTGCAGAACCTGGCTCCCACGTCTTGAGGTCATTCGAAGTTTCAAAGCCCCACGCAAACGCAGACGCGAGCGGATTCGTAGGGAAGCTCGCGGTGATCGTTTGGTCCGAATCTCGACCGATGGTGAACATGTCCGAAGTGATATCGGCCACCGCAGGATTGCTTCCGAAGAGGTACTCCAGTCCGTTGCTGACACCATCCGCATCTGGATCGGCATTGAGCCCGGTCACGGCCGGATCGTTCGCATTAGCCGGGTCGAACCGATCAGTGATCCACGTTCCGAACGGAACGGCTTCGGGCATCGGAACATAGCGCCATTGGACATCGTTAACGGCTCCGACGAAGTCGACAGTGTCGGCGGCAACGATGCGCATGGATGACGCGCTCACTTCTATCCACTCCTCCGGTTCATCGCGCGCCTCACGCAATGGTGCTGCGGCGCCCGGATTTGCGAAGAGATCTGATCCAAAGTCGACAAACTCGACGCCGTAGCCTCCGGTGGGGATCCACGCTCCCACGGCTCGTTCGACGAGTGAGCGATCCAATTGTCCCCAAACGTTGTAACCGATCTCGAACGTGTTCGGTTTGCTTGGAGCGAGCGGGTCTATGACGTCTATCACGTTGAGAGCCGATGGATATTCCCAGGCCAGCAGCAAGTCATCGACCACGGCGAGCTGGCTGACCCATTGCTTGACCGGAATGACGGGGGTTGACACAAACTTAGCGGAAGCCAGATCCCACACCAATCCCTGCACATGCAGGCCAGATGCTTCGGTACTCAATTGCCGGAAACTCGTCGTGCCGTCATAGGCTGTAGTCGCATAGGCGCCGTTTGCGATTTTCGCTTCGTCCAGAAGGAAGATATTCACCCCATCGTAGACAGCTGCCTGGACGTAGCCATCAGACCACCAGCGCTCTGAAGATGTGGTTTCAGTAGCGGACTGCTGGCTCTCGGTGAGCAGCACGGTGCCGCCATCGATGCCAGTGACCGAAGCAAGCTTACCGGAAATGCTGATGCCCTTTGAAACGACGGGCGCAGCTGGATTCGTTACGTCAATCACTCTCAGCTTATGGCTCTGGAGGTAGCGTTGCTCGGCTTCTATCCAAATGCTGTTTTCATAGGTGAAGCCGATCTGGTTTTCCGCGATCGAAAAACCAGCACTGTAGGACCAGGAATTGTCGGCGGTTACAGTGGTCGACGACAGGAAAGCGGGGGCGCTGCCGTCGGCGACATTGACGATGTGCACTTCAGCCTGTTGTTGGTAGTAAAAGGGGAAGGCAACGTCGCCCGCGACGTCTATCGGGGCTCCCCGCCCCCACCCCCATCCCCACCAGTTGGAGCCGGAACTGCTGGTCACCCATGCAAGTTCGCCACCCGGCAACCACAGCGCTTTCATGTTTCCTGTGCCGTAATACCACTGATTGGTAGTATCGTCGGTCTTGCGCGCCTGGCCCAGAAGCTTAGGCGTGGTAATGTCCGAGACATCGACAACCGAGCTGATCAGCGCCCGCTCCGAGCGTGTCTGCAGGTTGCCTTCGGCATCATTTTCAGTGATGTAGTCGACTCGTGAGCTGAGGATGTGCAGCAATCCGCCACGGTGCTCCGCACCGATGATGGTGCCGTCATCGAGCGAGAGTTCAGAAAGTGCAGTGTCAGGATCGGCTACGGTCGAGACCCGCAAGGCATTGTGCGGCTGATTGTCCCAGTAGTAGCCTTCTTCGATTTGCAACAGGTAGTCGCCTGCCTTCAAAAGACGGTCAGCATTCCAAGCGATGATCGTTTCGCTTAGAGTCGCCGGGTTGTCGCGATCAGACGCATCGACGATGAGGATCTCTCTGCCAGACACGGATACAATGTTGTCTTTCCAAAGTCCGGCGCGGCGTGGGGTAAAGTTGTGCTCGATCTCACCGCGCTTGGTGAGTCCGTCTTGCGTGGCATCAATGATCTGCACGTTCTGAGCGACTTTGCCATCGTTGCTGTAGGATTGATAAGGGACAAGCAGGATGCCCTGATCGGGATTAAAACTGACGGCTTTCTCATCGTAGTTGCCCTCGCTCCAGGAATAGCCTTCGCCTATTTTGACCCGACTCAGCAGGGTGGGGCTTGCGGGATCCGATGCGTTGAAAATGCTCGCCGTCACCACCTGATCTTCCACGCCGATGGCGATGACGTTATCTCCCCAAGGCTCAAGGTAGCGGGAGAAGCCAGGCACCTCCAGTTCCCCCAGAACACTCAATTCCCTTGGATCTGCAATGTCGACGACCCAGAACGGATCAATCTGCTCAAAGGTGACGACGTACAGGCGGTCGCCATGAAAGCGGGTGGCGAATAATTGCTCGCCGAGGCCCATCGAGACGTCGTCGAGTTTCTCGTGTCCACCTTTGAGAACGGCATCGAGGCGGAACGTTTCGACCACCGTTTCAAACCGGCGATTGTTCCAATCGTTGATCTGCGACACGGTAGTGACCACATCGCCCACGACACGCATTTTGAATTTGTCAGCAATCCAGCCTTGAAGCGGAATCTCTGAGATCAGCGTCGGTTGTTTGTTTTGATCAGCGATATCGATCACAAACAGCTTCGAGTGGTTGTAGAAATTCGAGGACGTGACAGTGGAAACGAGAAGATGGGTCGAAGTAGCGGCGACTTGCGCATTGTAGAATCCCCACGCATCCTGCTCAGCCAGTTGCAAGCCAGGTTTCTCAATGGGGTTTACCGGATCGGTGAAATCGATGACGGAAAGGTCCAGTCCCGTTTTGTGGACCCACTGCTCAACAACATCGTCGCCGCCTTTTCCGCCAGGAACGTCGATGCGGGTGTATTCGCTGAATCTTGTAACGACATAGAGTTGCTTCCCGATCAGCCGTCTCTCTACGATGGAGCCGGGCAAAGGAAAGCGCCTGGCTTCACGCAAGCCGCTCGCGGCATCGTATTCCGTCAGGATGATTTCTGACTGGTTCCATGAATGCCACGCTGCCAGCAGCAGGGTGTAGCGATCATCGAGCACATACATCTGCTCGCCCACGCCGGGCATGCGGAGACTGGCGACCTTCTCGGGAGCGGTCTCGCCTTCCGATGGAAGATCAAATATCTGCAAGCCGCGCAGTTGATTGAAGTAGTAGAGACGGTCGTCAGCAATCTTCCAAATGTCAGACTCCACGACCGCTGCCCCTCCCTTGGCTCCATTGCCGTCTGGTGCCGCATCCTCATTCCCCGGAGCACCTGCGCGAGTAGGACCGCTGATAGCGCCGTTGATATCCGTAGTTTGGCCGAATGATGACTTGCCGGTGTAAAACGAATAGGGGAATGGATCGGTAAAGCTGACTTCCACCTTGACGGTGTCCATGCTCGCCCCATCCGGTAGCCGGAGTTTGATGTATCCGGCGTCACCATTCAAGTGAGCCATCTGCAGCAGCTGCCAGGTTTCAGAAGATGCGTCCCATTGCCGCAATCTCACCCTTCTGGCTCCCTCATCGAGGTGTACCAACACAGCATCCGAATCAAATGAGATCGGAGCTTTCGCAAAGTCCGCCGATGAGGGAGACGTGAGCAACGGAAGGGCCGCAAACGTAGCAGCCAGGAAAGCAAGGAGTTTGGAATCAGTCAGCTTCATAGGATTGGTCGATTCGAACAATGGGAGTTCACATTTCTGAGACGTCTCGCGCTGCACCCGACGGCGGAGGCTATACCAAAGGATTCTATACAGCAAGAATGAAAAGGGAATGAAAAGCCGAGAGGGAGGGTTTCCGCTTGTTTTTCTGTAAGTATCTGACAGTGAGTATGGAAAGATATATTACTGGACAA
>JAQCER010000522.1 GCA_027618625.1 Verrucomicrobiota bacterium | reverse complement strand
GAAAAATGAGCACTGATTTCTTCGGAAGCCATGGCACCACACCACTAGACACGCTATCGCTCCCGGTCGACAGGGAAATCGCACGATCGTCTCGCAAATTTGAGTTGCCGCTTGTCAACTGTCAGAATTTTCACTACTTCTTCGGTATCTCTTTTCGATCCATGGATTCCACCCTCATCACCCTCTCTGTCACCCTGATTCTGGTCATCGCTGCCGGTTGCTTTTCCTTGCAATTCTGGCTGCGCCGCATCGTCATCGAACTTCAGAAGCGCAACGAACTGGAGCTCCGATTCAAGAAAATGGAACTGGAAGCCGCTCGCAATGGCCGTGGCCATGAGTAAAGGTAGAGCCCTCGTTTGGCCCGGTCGGGCCTGATCGCCTGCCTTCCGTTCATGAGCACATCTCATCTTCGCCATCTGCCATCTGTCGAAAAAGTGCTCACCGCACTGGGTGAACTCGATTCGCTGCCTCGCCCAACGGTAGTCGCTCTGGTTCGGGATCATGTCGAGCACATGCGCGAAGAATTGCTCGCGGGATCAGCGCCACTGACTTTCGATGAGGCAGTCACCAGTATTCGCAGTGCCATTCTCGCATTCGCCCGACAGCGGATTCAGCCCGTCATCAATGGCACGGGAGTGATGATCCACACCAATCTCGGTCGCTCGCCGATCCATAAGGACGTGATGGGCGTCGTGAGCGCGGTCGCTACCGGATACTGCAATCTTGAACTCGATCTCAACACCGGTGAACGAGGATCACGCGGTACCTTTCTTGAAAAAAACCTGGCGACGCTGTGCGAAGCTGAGGCGGCCACAGTCGTGAACAATTGCGCCGCCGCGCTGGTTTTGATCCTGCGTGAACTGGCGAATGGTGATCGCAACGAAGTCATCATCGGGCGCAATCAACTGGTCGAAATCGGTGGCGGCTTTCGAATTCCAGAGATCCTGGAAACCAGTGGCGCACGCCTGCGAGAAGTGGGTGCGACCAACAAGGTTTCGGTCAACGATTACCGCAAGGCGATCAACGCCAGAACCGGGATGATCCTGCGCGTGCACCGCTCGAATTTCTACATGGAAGGATTCGTTGACGAACCGACCACTGCTGAGCTGGTGGCGCTGGCGCGGGAGTTCGATCTGCCTGTGGTGGAAGATCTGGGCAGCGGGGCGATGGTGGCGACCGATGGACTGGCACCGCTCGACCATGAGCCAACGACTGCTGAAGTCCTCGCCGATGAAGTCGATTTGGTTTGCGTAAGCGGTGACAAACTTTTCGGCGGGCCACAGGCTGGAATTATCGCGGGCAAGCGCGAATTCATCGCGCGCCTGAAGCAGAATCCGTTCTTCCGGGCGCTGCGCTGCGACAAGATGGTGCTGACAGCGCTGCAGGAATCGGCATGCGCCTACCTCAAGGCCAGCCAGTCGGGCGCGATGCCGGATTTGCCGCTGATCGCGATGCTGAACGCGGAGGTCGAGGCTTTGAATACGCGTGCGGCCGCGATCGTTGAGGCTATTGGCAAAGGCGAGACTGTCACCCGCGGCGAAGGCACGGCCCGCTGCGGCGGTGGGACCATGCCGAAGTCCCGGATTCCGTCTGTCACCATCGACATCGCGCCTGTCGTGGGCCAGTGTTCCCTTCCGCAGCTTATGAAGCGACTGCGGGATGGAACCCCACCGGTGATTGGTTACGTCTCGGAAAACGCTCTCAAGCTCGACCTCAGGACCATTCCGGCGGAACAAGATTCCGTCCTGATCGCTGCGATCAGGGACGCTCTTCAGCACTCGTCCGAGTCCGAGTAACCGGATCGCTCACCGCCACTCATGCTTCGGGTATCTGCCTTTGAGGTCTTTCTTGATCTGTGGATAGCTGGTTTCCCAAAAGCTCTTCAGGTCTTTGGTCATCTGGATAGGGCGATGATTGGGCGCAAGGACTTCGATGATCACCTTGACGGTGCCATTTGCGATCGATGGGGTCTGGTGCACATCATAGAGATGCTTCAACAGGGCTGAGCCGACGGGTTCGGCACCGGCCTCGTAACGCATGCGCAGACTGTGCCCGTTGCTCAGAGCTATTCGCTCGGGAACGAATGCATCAAGCGCGGCCTGTTGCGGCGCAGACAACCATTTCTGCAGGACGGGCCAGGGCGATCGATCCTTGATGTCTTTATAGCCGACACCTCCCAGGCACATCTGCTGAATGACGAACTCTCGATCGGAATCATCGAAGGCGGGAATTTCGAGTTCAGGCATCCACGCGCTGAGGCAATTGACCCTGGCAATCCAGTGATCGACCGAGTGATCCCACTTCTTCAGCGTCAAATCTCCTTTGCAAACTTCGCGTCCAAGTATCTCAGCTGCCGCTTCTCGCGCAGGTTCTCCAGATTGCTTTTCACGCAGGACCAGGTCGCGAAACTTTGTTGCGATGGTCTGCACGACGCGACGCGCTGATGCATCCCAGCGCGCTTCATTCACTTCCTGATAGTCCTGCGGAAACAGGCTTTGCAGCCATGCTTCGTCGATGGCTGTAACGTTGTTCAGGATGACTTGCAGGTCTTTGCCCTCGACCTCAGTTATCTCTGTCGCCACGACCAGGTCCGCCTTCCCCACCGACGCATCTTTTGGAATCGTCCCACGGCGATTTCCAACGACGGCGCAGGATTGCGTGCCAGAGCTGAGTCGACGCGCCACTTGATCCGAGAACCCGGAAAGGAGCACACGACCGAGACGGTCAGCGGTTAGCGGCTGACCATCGTCTGGATTTTCGGCCAGCGAAGTGGCGAGTCGATCGGCAAGCGTCCCCGCTTCCCGTGCAGCATTCGCATTCACGCCGAGATCCGAACAGGCACGCGGGTCAAACCGAGCGTGCGCAGCGGCAGTCCAGGCCTTGAGCATTGGCCGAAAATCGCTGAATTCTCCCGGCTCGCCATAGTCAGCCGGGCCACGCCGTCCTCCTTTCATAAAAACCGGCCGTCCCTGCAAGAGCGCCACACAGATCGCGACCGGCATGAGGCATTGTTCACGGACTGCTTCAAGCAGAACGCGACCATGCCTCGGGTGCACCGGCAGTTGGCTGAGCTCGCGACCCAGCGCTGTTATGCCCCCGGTGTCACGATCGATCGCCTGCAACTCCGCAAGGAGACGCACCGCCCGCTGCAGCGCTTTTTCGTCCGGTCGTTCCAGCCAGCGGAAGGCATCGAGATCATCGGCCCCACAGGCCTTGAGTGTGAGCACCACTTCTGCAAGATCGAGGCGATGCACTTCAGGCAGCTCGCGGACCAGACGGTGATGATGATCCTTCTCCGCCCACAGGCGATAGCACACGCCGGGCGTCGTTCGCCCGGCTCGTCCCGCTCGTTGTTCAGCGCTCGCACAGGAAATTTTCTGCACGGTGAGCGTATTGATTCCTCTGTTGGGATCGAATGCTGCCAACCTGGCGAGTCCACTATCGATCACCACCGTCACGCCATCGATGGTCAGGGATGTTTCTGCGACATTGGTTGCCACCACGATCTTTCGTCGTCTCCCCTTTGCCACAGCGGCATCTTGTGCCTGCGGTGGCAATTCGCCGTAAAGGGGAAGGACGTCAAAATCGCGGCTCCACTTTTCGTTCTGAATTGCTGAGATCGTTTTCCGGATCTCGTGGCCGCCCGGCATGAAGATAAGCGCATCTCCGCCTCCTGCTGCTTCGGAGTGCAATGCCTCGCCGCACACACGCGCTGCGTGGTTGAATTCATCACCGGCGGAACGCTGCTTTGCGGGTGCATATCGGATTGACACTGGAAACGTGCGCCCTTCGGATTTCAACAAACTGCACGGAGCCAGATAGTCTTGCAGCGAGCCGGAATCGAGGGTCGCTGACATTACAACCAAAGCAAGGTCCGGGCGGGTGGCATCCTGCAGGCGCAAAGCCTGCGCCAGCGTGATATCGCCATAGAGGTGGCGCTCGTGGAATTCATCAAAAACGATCGCAGCAACT
>JAQCER010000521.1 GCA_027618625.1 Verrucomicrobiota bacterium | reverse complement strand
GTCGGTCGAGACCTGGCGTGATGGTGACGATGAGGATCGCACGATCGAACCTCTCGGGATGGCGCCGGAGGCAGACTGGATTCTGAATGCGCGCTACGAGTGGGACCTGGCGCTCATGCGCAACCCGTTCACCTACGAGATCAGCCGGCAGATCGGCCGGTACGCCCCGCGCACGCGGTTCGTCGAAGTATTTAGCGACACGACTGGTACCGACGTTTCCGACGCTGACTATTTCGGAGTCTATTCGCTCACCGAGAGAATCGAGATCGATCCCAACCGTGTCGATATCGAACGTCTCATGCCATGGGAGAACGCCGAGCCGGAGATCACCGGCGGCTACATTTTCAAGCACGACCGTCCCGATCCAGGCGAACCCACGATCAACGTCAGGGGGATAGGGGAGCTGACGCTGGTCGATCCTGATGGACTGGAAACCTCGCGAAATCAGCGGTCGTGGCTCAGCAGTCATCTCAATGAACTCGATGTTGCGTTGCGCAACCATCCGGACGGGATCAACCGATCAACCGGGCTCCACTTTTCCGATTATATCGATGTTGATTCCTGGATCGATCACCACTGGCTGAATATCATGGTGATGAATATCGACTGGGGTCGGCACAGCGCGTTTTTCCACAAGGATCGCGGCGGTAAGATCGTCAGCGGGCCAGTGTGGGACTTCGACCGCGCTCTCGGCTGCGAGGACGTGCGCGACGACGAGCCGCGCGCCTGGGAGGGCGTCGTGAATGCCGTCGGCACCGTTTCGAGCCAGACGTGGTTCGACTCGCGCTTTCCCTGGTATGGAGATCTGTTGGGCCCGACGGCGGATCCGGCGCGGGCGAACTATCCAGATATCCGCCAGCGCCACACCGATCGGTGGTTCGCGTTGCGCAAGCAGGCGTTCTCGATCGCCAACCTGCACGCGGTCATCGATTCGATGGCGGATAAGATTCGCGAGGCGCAGGAGCGCAATTTCGTGCGCTGGACGCAGCATCCGCCGAATGGAGGCAACTTCGCCGAGGCCGGGCTTACCGGCTGGGAAGCCGAGGTTTCGCACATGAAAGGCTGGTTGGTGGCGCGGACGGAGTGGATCGACTCCCAATACCTGCAACCTCCGGCATTCAACACAGCAGGTGGTGTGATAGCGAGGGATTTTCAACTGGTAATGGGCTCGCCCGATGGCCAGGTCTATTACACCGTGAATGGGACTGATCCGCGCTCACCCGGCGGTGCGCCGAGCGCCGAAGCGATCCCGTTCGCCGGAGGACCAGTGGATACAACGTTGATCAAGGTCGATGCGGCATGTCGTTATCTCGTTCCGTTGGACGGTTCACTCGGTCTCTCATGGACACAAACGGCTGATGCGTTCGACGACTCTGTCTGGACGCAGGCAATCAATGGTGTGGGGTTTGAGTCCTCAGGCGGTATCTCCGCACTCATCTCAACCAGCATCGCAGAGGAGATGCTAGCGGTGAACGCCAGCTGTTACGTCCGCTTTCCATTTATTTTTGAGAACGCCGAAGACCTCAATTCGCTCACTTTGTCGGTGTGGTGTGACGACGGATTTGCCGCCTATCTGAACGGCACGGAAGTCGGCTCACTGCTCAAGCCCTCGCCACTTGAGTGGAACAGCACGACAGACGGCGGACAAAGCTTCCCGGGAGGTGATTCAGCGGTTCTTGCCTCTCCGATCACCCTCGATCTGACGCCATTCAAAAACCAGGTGCGCAACGGGACCAATGTGATCGCCATCCACGGTATGAATAGCTCCGCGGGAGGTTCCGATTTTCTGGTGCGCTCGATGCTCGCAGTAAACCACAACGTTTCGGCCACACCGGTAGCCGTGGATGCCACGCAAGTGATCACTGCCCGCGCCTTTGACGGCTCGTCTTGGAGTGCGCCCGAAAAGATCGCTCTTGTTCTCCCTGACGATCTGGCAGACACCACCAACCTGGTGATCTCCGAGATCATGTCGCGTCCTGCCGCGCCAAACGCCGAGGAGATCCACGCCGGATTCGACAGGAGCGAAGAGTTCGAGTTTCTTGAGTTTCTCAATATCAGCGACACTCCGGTTGCACTCATCGGCTTGCGCTTTGCCGCGGGTGTCGAGTTTGACTTCGACCAGAGCTTGATCAGCCTGCTGCAACCCGGCGCACGGGCGCTGCTTGTCAAGAGCCGGGCGGCGTTCGAATTTCGCTACGGCCCCGCGTTCTCTGATCGCATTGCCGGTGAATTCCAAAACGGCACGATGCTGAAGAATGAGGGTGAGCGGTTGTTGGTTACGGCGTTTGGCGGGGACGGCGTGCGCGATTTCCGCTACGACAACAAAGCACCATGGCCGGTGGCTCCGAGTGACGGAGGATTGAGTCTGGTGCTGGTGGCGCCGCAGACCAATCCTGACCATGCACTCGCTGCAAACTGGAAACTCAGCGCAGCCGTTGGCGGCACACCGGGCACGGCCGAAGGCATGACCTTCAGCACATGGGCCGGCGCTTTCGGCAATCCTGATCCTGGCTCGGACCAAGACCTCGACGGGCGTGTCGCCTTGCTTGAGTACGCAATGGGCAGTGATCCAACGATTCCCGATGTCGCGGATACCCATGGCAGCCCAGGCGGTAAATTGGAAATCGGAGAATTCCTGACCTTTTCCTTTCGCAAAAATACTCTGGCGGAAGATATCGCCCTTACGCTTGAGCTGTCTGCAGATCTCGAAATCTGGTCGGTTGCAGAGGATGAAATCGTGCTGGTCGATGAGACCGACAACAACGACGGCACCACGACCATCGTCCACCGGTCAGTGCTGCCTCTGGACGATGACTCGGTGTTTCTCCGGATGCGCGTCACATTGAAGTAGAGGCGACTCAGACCACCGTTGTAGATTGTAGAGTCGCTCAGAAGCGCTGTCACGCCAGACCCCAACTGGAGGCAAGACCAAGCGTCAGGCCCAATCCAATAATCCGATCCCTCATGCAGGGAACCAGGGAACCACGTATCGACGATGTCCCGCTGTCGTCTCCCAGACCATATCCTCGATGCGCCCTCCCCCCAAGCGTTCCCGAGTAGAGACCGGGCTAGACGGTAAACACTTCTCCCGAAAGAATCACGCCGCCGCCCTCGTCGAGGAGAATAGGCTCTTGCACATCAAGACCGATGCCGTGGCCGGTTCCATGGCGCATCGCAGGAACCGCATCCTCGTTATTGCTGGAGCCACGCTTGAAGGCAAAACCATGTTCTTTGATCACCGCGACGGTTGCGCGATGCACTGCTTCTCCAGCGGAGAGCAACTCTTCTCTGGTCACAACCAAAGGACGTTTGGTGGGAGTCTCACGAAGGGATGAGGTGGTTTGGCGCGAAGACCGCACCGCAGAGTTCGCTATGGTTCATCGCACCTGCAACCGGCCGCATGATGTTGGAGTGCCTTTCGGATTCAACATTTCGAGCCCGCTTTTTGGCTATTGGCGGCGGAGTAGAACACCCGCCATCGGGGATGGCGTGCTTAACTTCTTCTTCTTCGTCGAAGAAGCAATCCGGCACCGAACATTCCAACCAGGCTCAATGCGGTTGGCTCGGGAACGGCAGTCCCGTTGATCCTGAAATTGTCGATGGCCATCTCCCCGTTTCCATCGTTGGAATTGAAAATGACCTGAACCAACAAATTGTTGGTTGTTCCGGTTATCGGGAGACCACTGAATGCCGTAAACGCTCCAGAGGGCTGGAATCCGCCGGCGTCGCCGATGCCATCGAAATCGGCGTCCTGACGCATAAATTCATTAACCCCATCGTCACCAGCGATAGCCTCGAACGCAAGCAAGTTTTGCCAGGTACCACCGCTATCCAGCGACGCACGAACGAGAAATCCATCATCGCCGTCGTAAGCAGGAGGTGCTCCTGTGTTCCCACCGACAATTGCGAGCGCATAGACTCCTGCGATTCCTGCTGCGATAGCACTGAGCCCAAAACCGGATGCAATCCAAAC
>JAQCER010000520.1 GCA_027618625.1 Verrucomicrobiota bacterium | reverse complement strand
CTACTTTAATCACCCCGACGCCCGCTACTTCGGCGTCGGCCAGATAACCAAAGACCAACTGAAGAATTACGCCGAGCGCAAAGGCATCACCATCGAAATCGCGGAGCGATGGCTTGGCCCGTGGCTGGCGTATTAGTCCTACCGGTGAACTTAAACCTCGAGCTTGGGCGACTGCCATCAATGCACCAGTAGGCAGCTCAAAATTTCGCTCTTCCTCAGCCTCAGACTCCTGTGGGGTTGCCTTTGTCCTTTGTCCATGCACCGCTCTTTTCGACCGTTAAAACGCAGATCGTGCCCATGAGTCAATTTCGGGCTTGTCATCGATCGGTCCGGTTGCTAGCTTTTCCTGATGAGATTTTTCGGACCAATGGCTCTCCCCGAAACATGCGGTCGCATCGCCCGGCGGTCGCTGGCGGCGATTTTCTTTTTTGTGCCGATCTGCTGCTTCAGCGTTATGCCAACATCGGCAGCCCCGCGAGATCAACCGTATTCGCCAGCTGCACGATCGCTCACCCGGGCACAACTCCCGCCACGGGGCATGATCATTTATAAGAGACACGTCCAGGCGGACGAACTCGCCCCCTTCGTGGAATATTCGACCCTCAAGGTAGTGGGGAATCAGGCGATCGACCTCATCCGGCATGACGGCGGCGGCATGTTTTCGATTTCCAAGCAGCAGCTGGTCTATCATATCGTCTATCCGCAGGAGACGGATGAATTGATGACCGACACCCAATTTGAGCGGATCAGCGAACGCTTGGAAAAGTTGCGCACGCTTTCTCAGCGATTTCAGAAATCGGCTACTTCACTGGAGCCATGGATTGTGCGGCTTGGGCACGAAGTAACGATGTGGGAAAGTGGCTTTTGCCGTGTGAATGGACAATGGGTGAACCGTGTCAGCTTCCACTACGATCAAAAGGTGGCGGAACTTCGACGAGCATTCGCGGAGAAGCGGCAGGAAATTCTCGGATCCTCTGCTTCTGTATCCGATGATCGAGGCGATGCCGCCGCCGCAGAGGATAGTCCGCTACCTCCAATGTGGACACTCGATTTGGAACAGCAGCTACAGGAAGAAGAAGCTGCCGAGCGGGAGGCGAAGAGGAAGGAAGCCGAACGTGCGCGTCAGGAACGCTCTAAAAAGTTCAATCAAAAGGTCGAAGAGGAAAGACCGTTCCGGACTGGCTGGAGGATCAAGGCTTGATGGGCATGGCTCACGGATGAGATTGTCCAGACTTCAAAGAACTCTGGGATATCGCAGGAGCGCCCTCGCTATCAATATGCTTCCGATTCGACTCCAAAATGTCCGATCCGTAACCGTAGTCGACCGATCAGGCATCAATTCCATTCACCGATGACCCACCCTAGCCTTGCGCGATCCGGCTCAGCTGGCAAAGCCAAATAGTTGGGCTCAGATTGTATCGATAGAATTATGGGCTTCAGCGGCATCAATCACCTCGGCCGCGTGATGCCTCCGACCGCGCAAGACCTCTCGCGTAATGAGCTGGGGGGATCTGTTGCGCTACTTGATCACTCTGCGGGGACAACCGTGAGATTAAAATGCTCAATCTTTTTCCCAGAGTTCTCCGATGACCACCAACGGAATTCGGCTACAATGAGCCCGTGCAAAAGAAGCGAACACAAACGCGATCCACTCTCATTCCGCAATGGCTGGCAAATACCGGGCAGATCACGGGCTGGGGCTTAGCGATCGGATTAGGCGTTCTGCATTTGAATGAGGAAGCGCCCGAAGTTCCGGCACAGGCACTGGCACCGAAACCAGAACCGACAGCAGCGCTTGGACACTATGTGCCACAGCCACTGATCACTTCGCCGCGATTCACGGAACTGGAGGAACTGCTCCGGGAAATCACCAAGGAGGAGGGCATGGTTGGCTCAACTCTGGTGTCCTGCATTCTCGACAGCACGGGTAAAGTAGTCTTTTCATTCGACGGCGATCGCTCGTTCGTACCGGCATCGGCTTTGAAGACCGTTACCACAGCCACGATCCTCGAGAAGCTTGGGCCAGACTTTCGCTATCGCACGTTGTTGCAGGGCACGGCTCCTTTTCCTTCTCCCGACGAGCCTGCGATCGACGGCGTCTACAAGGGCGATCTCGTCATCGTCGGTGGCGGTGACCCCAGCCTGACTACGGAGCATCTCATCACATGGGGCGCTGATCTCGCCGCGTTAGGCATCAAGAGAATCGATGGACGGATCATCGGCGATGGCAAGATTTTCCCTGAACTGACGGCAGCAAATGCCTGGAGTAAAATTAATCCACAAAATTACTATGGCGCGCCCGCGACAGGCCTGAACATCGATGGCAATCGCTACGCCGCCACCTTCCAGCCAGGCGCTAAGGTGGGCGATCCCGCGAAGTTGATTGAAGTCGTTCCAGAAGTTCCTGCGGTGGAAATATTCAATAGAATGCTGACATCGGAACCAAATCGGGCAGAGGGAGATGCACCCTACGCCTACGGCGGCCCCTACTCTTACACTATCACATTCCGGGGCGCGATTCCGATCAATGCCAAGGAAGAAGTCCTCTTGGGCGCCGTTCCAGATCCGGTATTCACTGCCAGCACGCGACTGCACAAGATCCTAACCCAGCGAGGAATCAAAGTATCTGGAAAGCCTGCCACCATGCGCCTGTTGGAGCAGGGCAATGAACCCATCCCATCGACAGACAAATTGCTCCCCGGATTGAGCTACACATCAGCACCACTCATTGATCTGATCAACTACACTCACAAAGTGAGCGATAACCTTTACGCCGAGTGCTTCTTCCGCCTCCTCGCTCTGGAACCGGAGGTCGGCAGCGGACAAGCAGCAATCGAATCCCACTGGAAAAAACGCGGCCTCACCCTGCAGGGCCTGCGCATGGAAGACGGCAGCGGCCTGGCACGGGCCGACCTCATCCGGGCCACCGATCTGGCACGCATCAACTTCCTTGCACGCCGTGGGCCTTTTGGAGAAGACTTCTACAACTCGCTGACACCGCAGTTCGAAGGCAAGATGCGCTGGAAAGGCGGAGCAATGTCACGCGTCAGAGTCTACGTAGGCTTCACCGTGTCAACGACTGAAGAGCTGACCTTCGTAATCGCCTTTAATAATTACGATGCCGACAGCGTTACCGTAGCAAAAGCTCGCGAACGGGTTCTGCAAGTGCTCTCGGGATACTGAGCCTCCTTCTCGCTGATGGGCGAGTATCTCATTCGATCCGACTTAAAGATAGTCAACGAATCATGCAGCGTGCAAGATTTTTTAACAAGAGCGTCTCCCGGATCGACCTCTACCGCACTGGGATCACTGACCCGGAACACCGGCGGTGCATCACCGTCGGTCGACAGGCCCTGTTCGAGGACACGATCGAAATCCTGCGGCGGAACCTTGGACGGAAACCGAAGCACCACCAGTTGTTCATTGGTCCGCGCGGGATTGGCAAGACACACCTGCTGTCGCTGACGGAGGATGTAGTGCAGCGCGACCCGGCATTGTCCGCCGGATATCACATTGCACGTTTTCCCGAAGGATCGCACCGCACGCTCTCGTTTGCCGATTTCCTCCTCGGGCTGTGCGAAATTCTCCGCGACACACTGCCGGACGAGCCGCAGTGGCGGAGTCTGCACTCCAGGCTTGCCACGGAAGAACAGGACAAGATTATCATCGACACACTGGTGCCAGTGATCCGCCAGCGGCGGCGCGACCATCCGACTCATCAGGCACTGCTCGTCATGATGGAGAACGTTGATTAATCAGGTCTTCGAGCAACAGATCAAGGATCGGCGCTCTATTGCCGCCCTGCGAGGATTTTTCATGGAGGACAACGGCTGCCTGCTCATCGGCACGGCGCCGCTGCACTTCGGGGGCATAAGTGATCCCGCCGCTCCGTTCTTCGATTTCTTCGACGTGCAGATGCTCGACCAACTCTCAGATAAAGAAATGATCGAGCTGATCCGGAGAAATCTGAATGGGAC
>JAQCER010000519.1 GCA_027618625.1 Verrucomicrobiota bacterium | reverse complement strand
GCATGCGCAGGCGCTGCGATATGCTCCATAAGCACCGGATTCTCCCGGGTGGCGTGAGCCGGAATCATCTCCAGAAGCCGGGCAAACGGCGCAGCTCTCCCGGCCCGATCCAGCACATCGCGGTGGGAACGGATTGCCTCAACTTCGCCTTTGAAGCCGCGCGGAACTTCTCCATCGGCGGGATTCTCAATTTTTTTGACCAAGGATCGGCATTGAACTTCAGTGGATGCCGCGCCCTTTCATCGCTCACAATTGACATTCTGCCAAGATCGAAACGCCTAGGCAGCAACGCCAATCGATCGTTGTTGCATTGCAATGCTCACACCGGAATCTCGCCCTCATTTTTTCCTCGCTCCCTGGCGGACGATTTATGGCGGGGCGATATTTCTAGCTGGCCTGTGGGTGGCGTGGATTTGTTACTCGCCAGGCCGTGTCGTATTGGATGGCAGGCATGACCAGGGGCTCAATGGATTGTGGGTGCAGCATGGGTGGCTGGGTGACGACGACTGGTTTGGGATGCAGGACGGGAGAGTCGCGAAGGAAGACTTCCATCTTGAGGATAACCTAGACATCTTTGCTTTGAAGCTACACACAAATGGGATCCGCTATGTGTTTCCACACGTATGCCCATGCCGCTCAAGTGGAGAAATCGCGGAGATCGATCCAGAGCAGGGCGAGCGATTTCTGGATGCAACGACCGGACACGAGGTGCTGCCGTGGATCGGGGGTGTGTTCGAACTCCACGCCTGGCCGGACGATCCAGAGTGGCGAGCAACGTTTGTCGAATCGGCCACACATCTCATCGCGGCTCATCCTCGATTTGCTGGTCTACACGTCAACATCGAGCCGATGCCTGACGGAAACGATGACTTCGTGCAACTTTTGCGCGAACTTCGAACCGCGCTTCCTGGCAAGAAACTGTCGATCGCAGCCTATCCACCACCCACGGCGTTCCAGCGAGTGCCGGACGTTCACTGGAGCGAAGGCTACATTCGCGAGATTGCAGAGACCGTGGATCAGATGGTTTTTATGATGTATGACACGGCACTCCAGCATGAGAAGCTGTACATCGGCCTGATGAAATCGTGGACCGAGGAATGCTTGAACTGGACGACCAACACCGAGACGGAGGTTTTGTTAGGGTTACCCGCCTACGATGATTCCGATTCGGGCTACCACCACCCCAGGGTCGAAAATCTGAGCACTGGCCTGGCCGGAATCCATGCCGGCCTGTCCGACTACGAGACGCTTCCAGTTCACTACGCGGGAGCCGCCATCTACTCTGAATGGGAAATGGATCCTGCGGAATGGAAAGAGTGGCGCACGGGATTCCTGCGGGAAGTGGCCCAGTGATCTTCAAGGGCCCTATTCACGGATCCGGATCAGTTTTGATGTTAGGGAGGACAGGTTGAGGGGTTTCTTTTTCGGGAGCTGGCAGTCCCTTTACGGCGGCGGTAGTCATCGCGCGGAGAACGCGCGAAACGGTTGGAGGCGCTCCATATTCCGGTGCGGGCGGGTACCCTTCACGGCTATCTGCAATTCTGCTGCTGGAGCGGGAATTCGAAGAATTGGATGCCCACACACGCTTTCCTGTCATGACATCAAAGATCCGATACTCCGCTGTCACGGAGCGTTTTGCCTGCGCGATGGTAACGTACTTGGTGCTGCGACCGGTTACTTTGCCGTTGTCATCGTAGACGTTGCGGGAATCTGTGTTGTTCGTCACGTAGCGGTCCACGGTGTTGTAAGTGACAGCCACAAAGGCCACGTACCGCGCGCCTTTGCCCACCAATGCAGTCATACTTTCTGGAGCGATCTCCTCTTCCATCGCAGCAGCTGGGAGCATCTTGGAGGCTTGTTCCCCCAGCGTAGTCTTTATGACGCTATGTTTCACGATTGCGATTTCCGGGCGCCGCGCCTTCATCTCGCGCTCAAAATAGTCGACGATGGAGGCATCCTCGCGTTCAGTGATCTCCTCGGCACCGTTCGTGACCGCCACTCCACCGATTGCCAGGGCGCCGTCCTTCAATGCAGTCGGAGTAAAGCTGGGATCCAAATGTGTCAGCTGTGCACTCACGCAGCCGAACAGCAAGCCGCCTGCGATCGCCACTGCTGTGAGCAGCCGCAAATACTTCGGTATGGATTCTCGATTCGTCATCAGGAGGTTTACTTATCACTGATCAGATCGACCCGACCCGACCAGCGGCGAAGTCTACGCGTGTATCTGAGGAAACGCCAAACTGAAACTCTTCACTCGGTCTTGCGTTCCGTTATTCGCGTTGGGACGAGATGATCTGCCGAATGCTGAGGGAGTGGGCTCTCCATGCATCGCGACTGTAACCGCCTCCCAGAGTCATCACGACTGGCACTTCTTGTTCGCGGCAGCTGTTGATGACCATGCGATCACGCTCGACAATTCCGGCATGTGTCATGGAAAGGTGGGCCAGAGAATCTCCTTTTACGGAATCGCACCCCGCTACATAGAATACGATATCCGGTCGCCCAAAACGGCTAAATGCCTGGGGCAATTGCCGGGATAACAGATTCAAATAGGAGGAGTCGTCCACCCCTGCTGGCAGCGCAACATCCTGATCACCGGCGGCTTTTGGAATCGGATAGATATCGGTTTCGAACATGGAAAAGGTGTATGTGTCAGGATCATCGCGGAGACAAAGGATCGTGCCATTGCCCTGATGGGCATCGAGGTCGATCACCATCGCTTTGCGGATCTTGCCCTCCTTCTGCAGCTGACGAATCGCCACGGGAACATCTGCATAGATGCAGAACGCGTCACCGCCGGCCGGCTTGGCGTGAAGATAGCCTCCGCCAATATTGATACCGATGCCATACTTCAGGGCCTCGCGTGCGGCCAAAATCGTGCCGCCGCTGGCCAGGCGGAACGGGCGCAGGATCCGGGCCTCCAATTCATCCGGCGAAAGTGATGCTGCGCGTGGCGCTTCGAGACACCTCGCCACCACCAGCGGATCCTTCAGACTGTCCAGGTATTCACGCGTATGCACTCGGAGCAGTTGCTTCCGCGTCACTTCCTCGGGGACAAAAACGTCATTCGGGGCGAACATGTTTCGATCCACAAGAGCCCGGTAAACTCGCTCATTCTTGCGCATGTCGAAGGGGTGGAGCGTTTCCATGCGACCGGCGCGAATCCGATAATCCATCGCGTAAACGATGGCGACTTTGCCATAAACAGGTTTTCCCGGGCGTGGCAGAAGGACTTCTGTGAGTGCCACCGGCGACACAGGCGACGAACAACCTTGCAGAAAAAAACCGAGGCAGACGCAAGTGCAAACGGACGCTGCCCGGATTGCTCCAGGCAGGCTCGATCTCAGCGTTTTCCTCACTTCCTCCATTGCCCTATTAGACTTTGGTTCAAATCAAATCGTGGCGCGGTATTCCGCATGAAAGAATGACGCTTCAACTCCCGCGTTTATTACAACTTTTTTCATCAATCTGTGGGCAACTCAGTGCATCTCCACTGCACACGTGCCCAATCCTCCACGGAAGTAGTTGAATTGGACGTTCGGATGATCCGCGAGCAGCGACATCGGAACGGCAGAATCGGCGATTCCCTTTGAGATCATGAGCGCGGTCAGGCGCTGGCCGAAAGGATTGTCGTGCGTTCCAGCCTGCCAGATGGAGACTTTTTCAGCTTTCCACGTCTCGACCGGCCCCACGGTGATCGCCTGTTGTGGCACCATAGTGATATTCCCACCACCTGATGTTCGGGCATTTTGCGCTAGCGTGATCGGGTGCAGTTCAACGATCCGCGTCCTCAGCTTCCGATACTGTTCCGGGCTGGGTGGCGCGTCGACCCATTCTCCTTCCCGACGCACGGGGTCGTTGAAGGCCCAGTGCTTGATGTCCCCCTGCCCCCCCTGCATCACGGCGCAGCGGGCGAGGTGCCAGCTGGCCACGTAGTCGCCGACGTCGGCTTTGGGGAAGTGAAGGTTGGTCTCCGGCATCCGCAGGTCGGG
>JAQCER010000518.1 GCA_027618625.1 Verrucomicrobiota bacterium | reverse complement strand
CTGCGCGTTCCGCTGGTGATTTACGATCCACGGGTGCCTGCGCTGGCAGATCGATCGAAGACCGCATCGGACATGGTTCTGAATATCGACATCCCTGCTACGATTGTGGACATCGCCAGAGTGCCGAAGCCGTCGGCATTTCAAGGCGTTTCGCTGTTGCCCACTGTTCGTGGCGAAATTGTCGATGGCTGGCGTGGTGAGATGTTCTGCGAGCACTTGATGAACCACTCTCTAATTCCCAAGTGGGAAGGTGTGCGCGACGGACGCTACCAGTATGCCCGCTATTTTGAGCAGGATCCTCCGTTCGAATTTCTTCACGACCTCAAGGCTGATCCACGGGAGTTGACCAATCTGGTGAACGACGAAAAATACGTCTCAGTCCTGGCGCAACTCAGGCAGCGCTGCAATGCCCTGCGCGATGGCTACGCCAAGGCTGGCGAAATGGCGAGGGCGGCTTCCGATTCCGAATAGTTCACAAGTATTCAAGCCATGCCAAATTTTGCCGATCCAGACGAAGTGTTAGTGCTGTTGCGAGCCACCACGGTTTTCCGTGATGTTCCTGATGAGGACTTGGCTGCCCTGGCTGCTGGGTTCGTCCTCCGTAAGTTTCCTGCAGGGGACGTCGCGGTCAGGGGAGGGGAGCGAGGGCATGAAATTTTTCTCATTACCAGCGGTGCTTTCGATGTCTTCGCCAGTGAGATCGACGGTCGCTACCGGTTGGATACGCTTCGAACTGGGGCCATCTTTGGTGAAATCGCGGCACTCACTGGCGGCCGACGCTATGCGACGGTGCAGGCAGCTGTCGATTCAACCGCTCTGGTGAACGAGGAAACGAATTTCCATCAGGTGCTGCGTGCGTCCCGTCCGTTATCGGAAGCAATTCTACGATCGCTTGATCGCTACGCATGATCTAGCTTCTGCTACTTTACTGAAGAACACTAAAACTACCGAAGAATCCCATATGTTCCAACACCCAAAACCTTCGAATAAGCGATGGAAGCACGCCCTCTTTGGCGCAGCCTGCGGTGCTTGTTTGACCTCCGCTAGCATTGCGCTTGAGTTTGAAAAAGGCGACCATGTTGCAGTGATCGGCAACACGCTGGCAGATCGGCTGCAAGTCCATGGTTGGATGGAGGCGCTCCTTCAACACGAGAACGCCGACAAGAACCTCGTATTTCGGAACCTCGCTTTTCCGGGAGATACCGTCACCAATCGCCCGAGAAACTCTGGTTTCACCTCCCCTGAAGATTACCTGAAGCACGTGAAGGCGGACGTGATTTTCGCGCTCTTTGGCTACAACGAATCCTTTGGAGGGGAAGCGGGTATCGAGGTCTTCAAGAAGGATCTGAGCGAAATGATTGATCGCTACAGGGCCCTCCAGCCAAATGGAAAAAGCGCCCCTCGTATCGTGCTGTTCACTCCGATCGCGCACGAAGACCTGAAGTCACCAAACTTGCCGGATGGCTCGGCGAACAACGCGCGACTGGCTCTCTATGCAGCAGCCATCAAGGAAGTCGCCGATGCCAGGCAAACCGACTTTGTCGAATTGTTTGAGTCGACCAAGAAGCTTTACGAAACGGTTGATGCGCCTCAGACCATCAACGGCATTCATTTGACCGAAGAGGGGAATCGGCGCCTGGCTGAGATCATAGCCGGACAACTCACGGGGCAGAATGTTTCGGCGTCTCCCGCAATCGAACCGGTCAGGGCAGCCGTGCTGGAGAAGAACTGGCATTGGTACAATCGCTACCGGGCCGTAGACGGAAACGACATATGGGGCGGACGCTCTGGACTGAAGTTCGTCGATGACCAGACGAACTTTGAAGTCCTGCAGCACGAGCTGGTGATGCTGGACATCATGACAGACAACCGCGATCCTCTCATCTGGGCGGCAATCAAGGGAGAGAGCTACAAAGTGGATGACAGCAACGTCCCGTCGGCTGTCCCCGTGAAAAGCAATGTCGGAGGCGGAAGCGAGAGTTCGAGTGCAGAGAAAGAGGGGTCGATTGAATACATCAGCGGCGAGGAGGGGATCGCTAAAATGTCGATGCCAGAGGGGATGGAAGTAAACCTCTTTGCCGATGAAAAGATGTTCCCCGAGCTGGTAAACCCGGTGCAGCTCAATGTGGATGGCAAGGGCCGCCTGTGGGCAGCCGCCTGGATGACCTATCCAAAGTGGGAGCCACTCAAGCCCATGGAAGATCGACTGCTCATCCTGCCTGACGAGAATCGCGATGGCGTCGCCGACAAAGTGATCACCTTCGCCAAGATCCACAATCCTCTGGGATTCGAATTCTGGAATGGCGGCGTGCTCGTGGCATCGCAGCCGGACATCATTTTTCTGAAGGACACCGATGGCGACGACGTTGCCGATGTTCGTGAAGTTTACCTCCAGGGGATCGGCTCGGCGGATACCCATCACGCCGCGAACAACCTGATCTATGGCCCTGACGGTGCAATCTACTGGCAGAGCGGAATCTTTCTCCACAACAATATCGAGCACCCGTGGGGGCCATCGTTGAGCACGGACGCCTCTGCGATGTATCGATTTGACCCGCGTCGCTACACTATCACGGTGCACGCCGGAAACAGCCCGAATCCTCACGGCATCAGTTTTGACTACTGGGGTTACCACTACGCTAATGATGGAACTGGAGGAAATACTTTCCAGGTGCGTCCAGAAGGGAATGGGTTCAGCATGCACAAACTTCTTGAGAAAGAAGTGCGTCCGGTGCCGGCGAATCAAGTGATCTCAAGCGACAACTTTCCCGAAGAGATGCAGCAGGAATTCCTCATTTGTAACACCATCGGATTCCTGGGGATCAAGCGCTATGCGCTTAATCGTGACGGCGGCGTGGTGCAGACACGTACCGAAGGGCGTGGCGATGACAAAAAGACGATTACGACGACGACGAAACCAGGTGAAGTCTGGGGAGAGCCACTCGGCGATTTAATCTCGAGCTCCGACAAAAATTTCCGCCCGACCGATGCGCAGTTCGGATCCGACGGTGCCCTCTACATCGCCGACTGGCACAATGTGATCATCGGGCACATGCAGCACAACGTGCGTGACCCCAATCGTGACCACCAGCACGGAAGGATCTACCGCATGGTCGCGAAAGACCGTCCATTGCAGGTGCCAGTTGAGATTGCAGGCGCCCCAATTCCCAAGCTCCTTGAAGGCCTCGAGCACAGAGTCGACGGCGTCCGCCAGCGCGCGCGGGTTGAGCTGAGCGCTCGCGACACCGATTCTGTGATTACTGCCTGTCAGGAATGGATGAAAAAGTTTGATCCAAAGAAGGAGGAAGATGCGCACCATCTCCTTGAGGCGCTCTGGTTGCACCAGCAGCACAATGTCCGCAATACGGAACTGCTGACAGCCCTGCTGGGATCTCCAGCGATACACGCCCGGATTGCGGCCAATACGGTTCAGCATCATTGGTTCACCGCAGATCCCACCCAGAATAGCCCGGCTGCTATAGAGGAAGAAAAAGCGGAGGTGGTTCAAGAATCTGGGGTGATCTCTGATACCGCCGACCTGACGGAAGTGCGTATCGCAGCTGTGGTCGAAAAACTACAGTTCGCGATCAAGGAATTCAGCGTCAAGGCTGGCAAGAAGATCAAGCTGACATTCGTCAACCCGGACTTCATGCCGCATAACTTTGTCATCGTTCAACCCGGCACTGCCGATGAAGTCGGTCTCGCCGCCATGACTCTTGGGGCCAAGGGCTTCGAGATGCAGTGGGTGCCCGAAAGCGACAAGGTGATTGTTGCAACCAAATTGATTGATCACCGTGGCGAGGCGGAGCTTGAGTTCACCGCTCCTGCAAAAGCGGGCGACTATCCATTCGTCTGCACCTTCCCCGGTCACCACATCCTGATGCGCGGTGTCATGAAGGTGACGGAGTAGCACTTGAGTTCGTAGTTTTTGAGCGCCCCACCGCTGGCTGAGCCGACGGTGGGGCGTTCTTTTTTCCAAAACGCATTGTGCTT
>JAQCER010000517.1 GCA_027618625.1 Verrucomicrobiota bacterium | reverse complement strand
CCAGCCGGATTGCTGTCGCTGTGACACCAACTGCAGCGTGACTCCACCAGTGGTTTGACATTTGTCAGGAACTGCTGTTCCGAGAGCGAGTGTCCAGACGCCTTTTTCGGCATGGCAGGGGAGGCGCAGGAGCCGAAGATCGCGCAGGAAAGCACCAGCACCACCAGCATCGCGAGAGTTTGCGAGAATGAAGGGATCGTCTCGCGTTCAGGGTGTTTCGCTTGATTCATGACCTCATGAAACTCTAATTTCGGCTTCGATGCTATGCGTCCGTTGATGATTGTGTAGCAGAGATTGGCGTGGCTGCGAATCGCCAATACTAAATACAACTGAAGAAATGTCTCGCAATCGTCGCCGGGCACCCCCAAGGTGATGAGTAACTTGAATAGCCTGCCCGGGCATTGGACGTTTTGTTGGTGATTTTCTTTAAAATCAGGTATCCGGCTCTAGCGCAGTGGTCGGTTAACCTCAGGCTGTCAATCGAGACTGACGAAAACGAATTAGCACGATGAAATTGTTTATAGGGAATCTCTCCTACGAGACCACAGAAGGTGAACTGCTGGATATGCTCGCCGACTTCCAACCGATCCTCGACCTCCACCGCCCGATCGATCGCGAAACAGGCCGTCCGCGAGGGTTTGCATTCGTAACTCTTGAGAATCGCGAGAAAGGCGAGGCTGCGGTGATCCAGTTGAATGGCGCAGCTATCGGAGGTCGGAAACTGCACGTCAATGTGGCAGAGGATCGTAGAGCTGGCGGTGCTGCCCCACGTCCACCGCGTCGCCGCGAAATGGATGATGGCGAGGAGGGCGAAGGCGGCGAAATCGTGCGAGTGCAGAAGAAGCCAGACGATCGCCCTGTCGACAAACAAGGCAATCGGGTGCGCTACAAGGGAATCTGACGCCTGGCCTCAGCCTCAGCGCTGGTTCCATAAATCGCGATAAAACCCATCGCGTTCGATGAGTTCATCGTGGGTGCCCTGATCGGCGATGCGTCCGTCGCGGACGACAACGATCCTGCTGGCCAGTCGCACCGTGCTCAGGCGGTGTGCAATGATGAAGCTCGTGCGCTCGGCGAAGAGTGCGCGCATCGATTCGTGCACCATCGCCTCACTTTCTGAATCGAGGGCGCTGGTGGCCTCATCGAGAATGAGAATTCTCGGAGCACGGAGGATGGCACGTGCGATGGCGATGCGTTGCCTTTGTCCCCCGGACAGCTGAGTGCCGCGATCGCCCGCCCTGGTCTGGTATCCTTCGGGAAGGCTGGTGATGAAGTCGTGCAAGTGGGCTTGCCGTGCTGCCTCCATCGTTGCCTCGTCAGAGGCAGCGGGATTGCCGTAGCGGATATTGTCCATCAGCGAGCACCCAAACAGGATAATCTCTTGAGGAACCAGTGCCATCTGGGCTCGAAGGCGGGCGAGAGGAATTTCAGAGCTGCGGATGTTGTCGAAGAAAAGGGTGCCGGCGTCCGGCTCAAAGAATCGCAACAGAAGCGAGATCAGTGTCGATTTGCCCGCGCCGCTGGGGCCAACCAGCGCAATCGTTTCGCCTGCTGCTACCGTGAGATCGATGTTTCTCAGCACCGGGGCATCCTCCCTCGCCGGGTAGGCAAAGGACACCTGCTCGAATCTCACATTGCCTGTGAGAGGTGGCGTATCCGTTGATAGCGTTGCAGCCGAAGTTTCGGGCTCAACGTTGAGGATTTCCTGAGTGCGTTCGAATGCTCCTTGAGCGCGTTTCATTCGGCTGAACGATTCGGCCACCGTGCCCATCGCGCTGCCGGTGAACGCCAGGTAAAACATGAATCGAGTGAATTCCCCTGGAGTAAGATTCCCTAATTGGATCTGGCGCGAGCCGAACCACATCATGAAGACCGTGCTGCAGAACACCGCGCAGAGAATGAACGCAAGGAAGATCGCCCGCCTTCGACTGTTGGCCACCACCACTTCAAAGTAACGTTCCTGAGCGGTGGCGTAGCGCTGGGTTTCCACGGACTCGTTGGCGAAAGCCTTGACGCTGGTGATCGCCTGCAGTGACTCGTCCACGATCACGGCGCTGTCGCCAAGCCGTTCCTGCGCCTGCTTTGAGAAACGCGCGATCGCTCGCCCGGACTTGATCCCAATCGCGACGACCGGTGGAATCAACACTCCGAGTGTAACCGCCAGTAGCGGAGAAGTCACCGTCATCAGCACAAAGCCGCCGGTCATCAGCGCACCGTAGCGCAATCCCATGCGTGCATCATTGATCAGAAATTCCTGCAGCACGGCAAGATCGGACTGAACGCGCGAGGCAAGATCAGCTGCTCGCACGGATGCGTGAAACTGCATGGGAAGCCGGACAATTCGTTCGAACGTCCTCTGTCGCAGCTCCCGCAGGGCCAATTCGCCGGCGCGCATGAACCATGCTGTATCCATGTAAACGCAGACAAGAATCGCCATCGCCACCGCCAGTAGAACCAAGGCCACATGGTTGATGTTGCTCGCCCACTCAGGGATTTCAGCCCCGAGCGTCGCGGTCGCGGCGCGTGATGCCAGTGTGCTGTCGATCAGCATGCCGACGAAAAATGGGAACACCAGCTGCAGCGCGGTGCCAATGAGCAACGCGATCGTCGCCCCGGCGACCAATCCTCGCGCGGGTTTCATCAAATGGAGGCTGAAGCGGATAAGATTCAATGAGGAGGAGCGATCGATCTGTGGCAGGCGCTGCGGACCACTATCGGCCATGCGTCCTGCTTGCAAGCGCGATGAAAAAAGCCGGTAGACTGGCCCGCGGTCTCCCTGTAGGCTCAGCGCCTAATGCCAATTTCTACCGAAGGATACATTCTAGTCACGGGCGGTGCCGGGTTTATCGGCAGTGCGCTCGTCTGGGCGCTCAATCAACGCGGGTACGAGAACATCATCGTCTCAAACATCCTCAAGTCCGAAGAGAAATGGCGCAATCTGGTGCCACTCAAGTTTGCCGACTACGTCGACGCCAATGACTTTATCGGGAAGATTGACACTCATCCCGACGCCTTCGGCAAAGTGGGCACCGTCTTTCACATGGGTGCGTGCTCTGCGACCACCGAGCTCGATTCCGGATACCTGATGCGGAACAATTTCGAATATACCAAAAAGCTGGCGCACTGGGCGATGCCGCGCAAAGCGCGATTCGTCTACGCATCATCCGCTGCCACCTATGGCGACGGGGTGCAAGGCATGGACGATCAGGATCCTGATCTGCAAAAGCTGCGTCCGCTGAACATGTATGGATATTCGAAGCACCTGTTCGATTGCTACGCGCAACGCATGGGATTCCTGCGCAGTCTCGTTGGATTGAAATTCTTCAATGTCTACGGTCCGAATGAGAACCACAAAGGCGACATGCGCAGCCTGGTGAATAAGGCATACGACCAGATCTGCGAGACCGGTCGAGTGTGCCTGTTCAAGAGCCATCGACCAGACTTTGCCGATGGTGAACAGATGCGAGATTTCCTCTACGTCAAAGATGCCGTGGACATGGCGATTCAGCTGGCCGAGCGTCCGCTTGGGGGAGGTCTCTTCAATCTCGGATCTGGCCGCGCCCACACTTGGATCGACCTCGCCAAGGCCATCTTCGCCGCCCTCGGTATCCCCTCCAATATTGAGTTTGTCGATATGCCGGAGGTGCTCCGCGACAAATACCAATATTTCACCCAGGCCGACATCAACAAGCTGCGCGCGGCCGGATTCAAAAGCGAAATCACTCCGCTGGGCGATGCCGTTGCCGATTACATCCTCAACTACCTGATTCCCGACAAGCGATTGGGAGATGAACCGCAGGTCCGGGGCGGAGCGATCGCTTGAGCCCAAGAAGGAGCACTCACCAAGTCCAAGCTCGGCCATGAAACGGCGGCAGCAACCGAAATTTGGCGGCAAACCTCAAAGCACGACGATTGATCACTTTCTACGAGAAATACGGAGCCGCAGGTATCGAAAAGAATTCTCGGCCTCCTGCCACAAGTAGACCAGCCGAGTGGATCCG
>JAQCER010000516.1 GCA_027618625.1 Verrucomicrobiota bacterium | reverse complement strand
TGGATCCGGCCGTCGAATCCAGCTGTTACTCGGCTCAAAATCAGCAATTGAACTTGCGCCCACTCTACCCGTAGACACTCCAAAAAGTGAGTTCTGAGATTACGCGGGAATCGTAAGGGCGGCACGCGAAGCGATCGGTTCTCAGTTCGATCTGAGAGCAACAGTCGTCGTCTGCGTTCGAGACTGGCGACTTCCCCGCACCACCAGTGGCAAAATCCAACGGCAGACATGTGCAGACTTGCTGACAGGCGGATGGCCCGGGGCTCTCTACGTCGACGACCAAAGGATCGCCGTAAGCGATCAGACCAATGTGCCGCCACAGATGCTCGAAACAGTCTGTACAGCCATGGCAGATGTGTTCGGATTACCGTCCATTGAGCCTGACGCGGATTTCTTCCATCTGGGTGGCCATTCGCTCACTGCTACACGCGTCGCCTCTCGCCTCAGCACTGCACTAAAGGTGACGATTCCCATTCGCCTGATTTTTGAAGCCCCCACTCCCAACGATCTCGCAACGAAGATTGCCAGTGAGTTCGAATCGCTCAAGCGGGAGCACGACGGAACACCCATCGTAGGAAATGAAATTTCCGTCCTGACGCCGTCGCAGAGACGCATGTGGTTCCTGCATATCACCGATCCAGCGAGTTCAGCCTACAATGTGGGTGGAGAGCTGGGCTTACAGGGTGAGTTCGATGCCACCATTGCAGTAGCCGCTTTCCGAATGTGCCTAGAAGCCCATCCTATCCTGCGTGCCACGTACGCCACCAAGAACGGCCTTCCCGTCCAGCGCATTGGTTCGGCCCATGACATCGAACTTGGTGGAATCGTTCGAGACTTCCGCGGGGCAGAAGACTCAGAGGCGCGCATCAACGACGAAGTGACCAGGCTAACAAAGCTACCATTCGATCTATCCTCTGGCCCGCTCTACCGTTTCCGGGTTTTCCAGGTGTCTGATGACTCACACGTTCTGGCGGTCAGTTTCCACCACATCGTCGTCGATGGCTGGGCAGTCGGAATCTTGATTCGGGATCTGTTCAAGTATTACGCTCAGCTACGCGGCGGCAGTCACTTGGATGAAGCCCCTGCCATTGAAAACATCCCCACCGTCCAGCCTGTCTCTCCAGCAAAGCTTAATTCACAGCTGGATTACTGGAAAACGACGCTAATGGGAGCTCAGGATTCTCTCGATCTCCCTGTCGACTACGGAACGCCCCGCACAGGAGTATCCGAAGGGTCCCTATGCAAGATCCCTCTCGCTCCTGCGCTCCTGAACGGACTGCAAGACGTTGCGAAAGACCACCGCTCAACCCTATTCATCGTGATGCTGGCAGGCTTTCAAGTGCTGCTTGCCCGCTATTCGCGGCAGCGAGATTTCCTCATCGGAGTTCCGGTGGCGAATCGAAATCAGAAGGAAACAGAGAACGTGATCGCATCAATGGTCAATACCCTGCCCTACCGGGCGGACATGAACGACGATCCGACCCTGCCTGAGCTTCTGGCCCGTGTTCGCAATGCAGTCCTCGACATGCAGGACAATCAGGACGCGCCATTGGAGGCCATTCTTGATTCAATGGATCGGACAGGGGCCACCGGGAGCAGCCCGTTCCGCGTGATGTTTGACTACCAGGAAATCCCACTTCCGCAAAACGATTCACTCGTATTCAACACGGAAAAGTGGGAAACGCATCGTGGTGCCGCTCAATTCGATCTCGTCCTTTTCGTTTCTGATATCAACGGGGATTACTTCGCAGCATTGGAGTATCGACCAAGCCGGTTCGACGCATCGACCATCGAGCAGATGAGCAATCATTTCATCAGCATCCTCCATTGCATGGTGCAGGCTCATAGTATTCATCAGAACGACACTGTGTTCACGACGCCACTGCTTTCCAGAGAAGAGCGGCAACGGGTTCTGACCAGCAGCAATGACACCGCACTGGCACTAGCGCCCGGCGAGAATCTGCTACACGACTTCTCCAGGCAGGTAGTCCTTCACGCCAGCGCAGTCGCCATTTCCAGCACCGACGGCGAACTGACTTATGCACAAGTCGACCAAGCCTCGAACAGGATCGCCCGCCATCTACAGGCGGAAGGTATCGGTCGCGGCGACAGTGTTGCCGTCTATCTCGAACGTTCAGCCGAAATGGTTTCCGTCCTGCTGGGCATTCTTAAATCTGCAGCGTGCTATGTTCCATTGGATCCAGAGTATCCAGCAGAACGCATCGCAATGATCCTCGAAGAGGCAGCACCACGTGCGGCGGTGACTCAGTCACATATCGCCGGGAACATCGTAGGCACGCCCACGTTCCTGCTGGATGACGAAAAGCTGCGGACAAAATTACAGTCTTACAGCGACGCTCCTGTTGAAAACACCATTTCGCCAGATGACCTCGCCTACATCATCTTTACCTCCGGCTCGACTGGCCGGCCGAAGGGCGTTGAGATCCCCCACCGGGGCTTGCACAATTTCCTGCACTCTATGGCTGCGGAGCCTGGACTCGCCCACGGTGACACTCTCCTGGCTGTAACCACTATCTCATTTGATATCTCGGGGCTGGAGATGTTCCTTCCTCTACTCTGCGGCGCCCGCGTTCATATCGCTCGCCGAGGCGAAGCGTTGGACGGACACCATTTGATCAACACTCTGGAATCGATTGACGTCACTCACCTGCAAGCCACTCCGGCCACCTGGAACCTGTTGCTGACCTGCGGATGGAAAGGCAAACAGTCCGGTCGACCGCTGAAAATGCTCTGCGGCGGTGAGGAACTCCTCAGGGAACTCGCCACGCAGCTCATCGCTTGTGGAGGAGAACTCTGGAATCTCTACGGGCCTACCGAAACAACGATCTGGTCGACCGCTCGCAGGATCACTTCAGCAGATTCGATTTCGATTGGCAGACCGATAGGGAACACACAATGCTACGTGCTCGACGATCACTTTGAACCAGTCCCGACAGGTGTTTCGGGCGAACTTTTCATCGGCGGCCATGGAGTCGCTGCCGGTTACCACAAGCGACCAGAGCTCACTGCTGAGCGATTCGTTCTGGACCCGTTCGCGAACAATGGAGCACGTTTGTATCGCACCGGTGACCTTGCTCGCTACGATTCGAGCGGCGAGTTGCAATTTCTTGGCCGACTCGATCATCAGGTGAAAATCCGTGGCCACCGCATCGAGTTGGGGGAAATCGCCACCGCACTGGACAGTCATCCCAGCGTGCGCCGTTCCGTGGTTACCGCTACTGAGTTACCTGGTCTCGGAAAATCTCTAGTGGCCTACTGCGAGCCAGGCGATTCTAACATTGCCACGAATTCGCTTCTCGATCACGTCCGGAAAGTGCTACCTGCCTACATGGTGCCAACCGCCATCGTAATCATGGACGCCCTGCCGCTGACTCCGAACGGCAAGATCGATCGCAAGCAACTCCCCCTGCCTCAGGCTTACACCTCTACCGACTACGCAGCTCCGAAGAATGAGCTTGAGCGGCGGATGACAGAGATCTGGGCCGATCTCCTGAAGTTACCAAAAGTGGGCACCAATGACGACTTCTTCGCTCTGGGTGGACACTCACTTCTCGCTGCCCAGGCCTTCATTCGCATGAAGGAAGAACTGGGCCTCGATCTCCCTTTGAACGCACTTTTCGACCGAGCCACCGTCTCGGCCCTCGCCGAGCGATGGGAGCACGGCCGCTCAGAGAAGAATGATCTACCGGACGGCGTCGAGAGACTCCATGAACCGGCTCAGGAGACGAACGAAAGCTCCGTAACCTTACTCTGGGTGCATCCGCTCGGTGGTGGCGGCGGTGGTGGCTTGCTCAGCTACCGCGAGATGGCCAAGGGTTTGCCCACAGTCCGCTCGTTCGGGATACGGGAGGCGGGAGAGAAGTTTGATACACTCGAAGAGATGGCGCATAAGTACGCGGAACGCCTGTGCCAGACGGTTCCCACAGGATCTGTCGCGCTTGCCGGCTTCTGCTTCGGGGGAAATTTAGCCCTGGAAGTTGCCCG
>JAQCER010000515.1 GCA_027618625.1 Verrucomicrobiota bacterium | reverse complement strand
AGATCCGGGCAGGCGTTTTCGATATTCCACTCGTTCCTCCAATCATGGCCTTTGTGGACGGATTTGACGGCCCGGAGCTTGAGGAGGGATGGATGGTCCGCGATGACAGCCCAGAGGCACAAATCGGATTCGCGGATGGAGCCTATGAGGTGCGTGAACCATCGACGTCGGAAAACGGCGATGCTGGGATTCGCCGTTCACTCGTGGGCATGGGCGGCAGCTTCACTGCGGATTTGATGATGACCTTTGATCAGTTCATTGGTTCCAACACCGACTTCAAGTTCCGATTCTTTGGCGGTCAGTTCATCGAGATCGTCTACAATAGCTTCGACGATATCCGGGTGTTCTCCGCTGAAAAGGGTGAGAACGTGAATCGCATTGAGGACATCGGGGTTACCGATGGAACTCCGCTGCACTTTCGTTTCATTTGGGACGAGAGTGGTGGCGATGCGACGGTCGGCCTTGCGATTGGCGACAATCCCATGATGGAGATAGCCGTGGTCGAAGACTTGCAGAACTTTTCGCCCGATACCGTTGACTTCGTGATGTTCAAGTTCGGTGAAGGCAATGGCAACTTCCCTGGCATGCTGCTCGACCACTTCGAAATCCGGCCGGGCGTCTTTTCGATTCCGCCGATTGTGATGCCGGTCGATGCCTTCGCGGACACTTTCGATGGTCCCGAACTGGAGGAGGGATGGATGGTCCGCGACGCTTCGCCCGAGGCACAAATCGGATTCACGGAAAACGGAGAGTATCAGGTCAATGAGCCCTCGACTTCGGCGGATGGCGATGCAGGAATCCGCAGGGCGATCACCGGTGGAGGAGGCAGCTTTACCGCCGACCTTGAAATGTCCCTGGTCGATTTTGTCGGATCGAACACCGACTTCAAGTTCCGTTTCTTCGGCGGACAGTTCATTGAACTCGTCTTCAACAGTTTCGACGACGTTCGGGTCTTCTCTGCGGAGCAGGGAGGGAACGTAAACAGAATCGACGACATTGGGGTGACAGACGGGGCACCACTGCATTTCAGGTTCATCTGGGACGCCACAACCGGTAACGCCACCTTTGGTCTGTCGATCGATGGAGGAGATTTTCTAGAGATCGCGACCGCCGAAGGCCTGCAGGATTTCACGCCGAATATAGTGGATTTCGTGATGTTCAAGTTTGGCGAGGGCAATGGCAACACGCCCATGATGCTAATCGACCGCTTCGAGATTCGTGACGGTGTCTTCCCGCTCAACGATGGCGGCGCCGGTCCCGTGATTCAGATCACTGGCTTTGAATTCACCAGCGACGCTCCTTTGACGACAACGATCACTTGGACCTCGGCTCCGGATGAGACCTATACGGTCCAATCGAGCGAGGATCTGATCACATGGGGAGAAGTCGGTGACGGTATTGTCAGCGGCGGAACCATGACCTCCCTGGAAGTCATACTGCTCGACCCCGCTCCTGCGGAATTATACTTCCGTGCCCTCCGCGAGAACTAGCGAAGCGAAATGAATAGCATTCGATCAAGTCCCAAGCCAAGCCTGTGGCATTGGCTAGTTGGCCTCGCGTCAATAGTTGCCTGGCCCCAATTCGTCCAGGCTCAGGAGGAGGCTGACAAGGCGTCTGTCAAAAGCGGAGCGGACTACCCCTTGCAGCCAGTCCCGTTCAATCAGGTCGAAATGAAGAGCGATTTCTGGCGGCCCCGGCTGGTTACCCAGCGGGAGACTCTGGTACCGTGGGCATTTGAGCGTACCCAGCCCGGAGTCGAACACCTCAAGGCGGCCCGAGATTTCCTCGAGGGGAAAAAAGTGGAGGATCATCGCCCACACCGATTCATCGATTCGGATCTCTACAAGGTGATGGAAGGCGCGGCCTACCTGCTCCAGCTCAGAGAGGATCCGGAACTCGAAGAGAAAATCGACGGAATCGCAGCATGGGAACGGATACCTCTATCCTTCGCACACGACCGGCGTTGGCAAGGAGAAGAACATGATGGGCGATCAGCCCTACACGTTCGTGGTTCACAGCCACGAACTCTACAATGTGGGACACCTCTACGAGGCCGCCGTTGCCTACTATCGGGCAACGGGCAAAAGAAAGCTGCTCGATGTTGCCGAAAAGAGTGCGGTGCACATCAACAAGGTCTTCTTCGAGGGCGATTCCAAATACAACGGGGGAAAACCGATCCGGCAGGCGCCTGGACATCAGGAACTCGAGCTTGCGCTCGTTAAGCTCTACCGCGTCACCGGCAAGAACCTCTATCTCGATATGGCGCGAAAGTTTCTCGAGATCCGCGGAGTGACCTATGTTCCCGAAGGGGAAGGGGTGATGGCACCGACCTACGCGCAACAGCACAAGCCGGTTCTCCAGCAGAGCGAGGCCGTTGGACACGCGGTTCGTGCGACCTACCTCTATTCTGCAATGGCGGATGTCGGCACGCTTACCGGTCAGCCGGGCTATGCAAAGGCGTTGGATCGAATCTGGGGCAATATCACGAACACGCGAATGCATATTACGGGAGGCCTTGGCGCGGTGCACGGAATCGAGGGCTTCGGTCCCAAGTATGAACTCCCCAATGCGCATGCCTTCAACGAAACATGCGCCGCCGTCGGTAACGTCCTGTTCAACTACCGCATGTTTCTCCTGCACAAGGACGCGAAGTTTCTCGATGTCGCCGAGGTCGCGCTCCTGAACAACGTTCTCGCGGCGGTGAATTTTGAAGGCAACCGCTTCTTCTACGTCAACCCGCTGGAGGCTGACGGTAAGTATCCCTTCAACCATGGCGTCGCGGAACGCGCCCCGTGGTTTGGAACGGCGTGCTGTCCATCGAACATGGCGAGATTGATCCCGCAGGTTCCCGGAATGACCTATGCGCACGACGCTGAAAATCTCTACTGCACGCTCTATTCGGAGTGCCGCACCTCGGTGAAAATTGGCGAAGTTGAAGTGAAAATCGAGCAGAAGACCGCCTATCCCAATGACGGCGAAGTCAGCCTCACGCTCAGCCCCGAGACGGAAAAGGAGTTTCAGCTGCATCTACGCGTCCCTACCTGGGCGGGAGAAAAATTTGTTCCGGGCGATCTCTACCGCTACATTGATTCCGTCCGCGAGCCCATCGCGCTCACCGTCAACGGGGAGCCGGCAAGCACAGAGCTCAACAGGGGATTTGCAACCATCAGCAGGAAATGGAGCGCGGGAGATCGCGTAGTCTTAAAGCTGCCGATGCCACTTCGCGCGAGCGAGTGCCACGATTCGGTTGAGGCAAACCGCAACCGCGTCGCTCTGACCCGGGGCCCGTTTGTTCTCTGCGCCGAAGGCCTCGACAACGGGGGCACAACGCAGCGGTATTTCTTTCCCAAGGTTCCCGATGTCGCTGCCGCCAAGGTCAGCACGAAGTCGATCGACTCGGGAAGCTTCGTCCAGGTGAAGCTTCCCGCCTCAAGAGTCACAAGGGAGGGTGCAACCGAGAGCGCCGACCTTGTGTTGACTCCCTACTACGCCTGGAACAATCGCGGAGTGAGCTCGATGAGCGTCTGGTTTCCACGCGACAAATCGCTAGCCATTTTCGATCCGCACGCCCTTCCCAAAGAGAGCCTTTTCTCGGAGATCAAGGCTTCGCACACGTCGCCGCTCGACACCGTATCCGCCATCGGCGATGGGAAGGAACCCCGCTGGTCCTCTGGGAAAAAAGTCCCGCGGTGGACGAGCCGACCACAAAAGGGGAAGGCACAGCAGGTCGAAGCCCGTTTTCACAAGGCCAGGAATGTTCGAAGCGTCGGCGTCTACTGGATGCAGGACCAGGATGATGTCCGCTTTCCAAAAGATTGGTCGCTCGAAGTCGAGAAGGACGGCAAATGGATGCCGTTTGAGCTCTATACGACCGACCGCTACGAAACTCGCGCCAACCAATACAACGTCGTCCATCCAGCCGCCCCGCTGCAGTGCGACGCCATTCGCATTCTCATGACTCCGCAGAAAGACGCCTGCGTGGGCATTCTGGAAGTCCAAGTCGTTTTCGAAG
>JAQCER010000514.1 GCA_027618625.1 Verrucomicrobiota bacterium | reverse complement strand
GGTGTGGAACTGTGATTTGGTGCTGATGCGTTCCACCTTGTTGAGATCCTCGGAAGGTTTCAGTTCGATCACCAAGTCGAGCCGCTTTTCCAGTCGCATGCTTCCGATTCCGTAAATGGCAGGAATGTTGATTACTCCGAGGCCGCGGATTTCCATGTGTGAGCGACCCAGCTCTGGCGCGGTTCCAATAATTTCCCTGCCCTCCAGAGCCCTGAAATGAACTAAATCGTCAGCTACCAGGGAACCGCCTCGCTCAAGCAATCCCAGAACGGTCTCACTCTTTCCGCTGCCGCTTTTTCCAATGATCAGCACGCCAATGCCTTTCACATCGACCATGCAACCGTGGGCGCTGCAGGTGGGGGCAAGATCCCATTCCAGTGCGATGGTGGCGGCATTGATGAACTTCATCGTGATCATGCTCGTGCCGAACACCGAGATTCCTGCCGCCGCGGCCAGAGCGAGCCACTGGGGAGGCATTTCTCTCCCTCGTGACATTACGATGCACGGTATCTCCCGCTTGAATAAGCTGGTCAGACGTACTTCTCGCTGTTCCGGAGGGATGCTGTTCAGGTAAGAAAACTCGGAATGTCCAAACACCTGAATGCGGCGATAAGCGAAGTAAGTGTAGAATTCTGTAAGTGCCAAACCGGGCCGGTTGACAGTAGGTTCACTGATGCGCCTTTCGAATCCCGTCTTGCTGCCGAGGCAGCGTAACTTGAGCTTCGAATGGTGATCATTGAAGAACGACTCCACTGTGACGTGGGTAGGGCGTCTGAACTTGCTCGACATGAATCAAATCAAGCGCCGTAGTCAAATGTCGTCGACAACTACCATGCCGTAGTCGCCGTCTTTGCGCCGGAAGAGCAGAGACTTCTTCTGGATGTTCTGATTGAGGAAGAGAACAAAGTTCAGGTCACTCAATTCCAGCTCCATAATCGCTTCGTCAGGGAAGAGTGGCTTCACTTTGAAGTTTTCCCGATGAATGATTACCGGCTCGATTTCTTCGATATCGGTCTCAACGACATTTTCATCATAGACATGCTCCTCCAGATGGCGAATCGATCCCGTGCGGGGGCGGTTCTTCAAAAGCCGCGTTTTATGCTTGCGCATGCGACGCGCAATTTTGGCCATTGTTTCATCGATCGAGGCATACAGGTCTTCGGTTTCCGTCGTGGCTTCGATGGTGATGTGGTTGGCGCAAAACAGAATTACCTCTGCGATTTGTCGGTTCTTCTGCACATCGAGTATCACCTTTGCTTCGATGATTCGTGGATAGTCTAGGTGGAGTCCCTCTACTTTCTTCAGCGCGTAATCTCTGATCGATTCGGTGATTTCAATGTGGCGTCCAGTGACCGTGATCGGCAGGTTTACATTCTTTGTCTGCATGTTTTCTTGCGGGTTGGGATGGATGTTGCTGCTGGTGAAAGGGGTGAAACGAGGGGAGGAGAAGAGTGTGGGGCGGACGGGGCTATTGACGTTGTTCGAGGCGCATCACTCGGAGAGGTATCTGGGCTTGAACTCTGCTATCCATGGTGATGTCGATCGAATACTGTCCTGGGTTGTCGAACTTGAGCCTGAAAAGGTTGAATACCAGATTTCGTGAAAGGAAGTAGGCGTCATGCGGGAGTTTCACGTCAACTCGGATCGATGCCGATTCATTGGGTGTCTCTGGATTCTGCGGGGGGATGGCTACTACTGTTGATCCATCAGCATCGATGATCCGAATCTGAAAGTCACGTGATCCTTCATCCTCCGAGCGGAAGCAAAGTCTCAATGCGAGAGCGCATTGGGAGTGAACAACGGGAAACTGCTGAGCGCAGATGGTGTCGAACGTGCCCAGCACGCAGAGTTTTCCGTTGTAGTCAGTGGCACTGTCGCAAAGGGTCGCTACCTGTAGATCCATGGTGTTAATGATGCACGCGGGAGCCGCGACTTATCGCGAGTCTTTCGTGTGGGTAGAAGGTAGCCGCTCTGCGATCAACCACAAAGCAAATTCGGAGTGCAGGGCAAACGTGAGTTTAAAGTGAGCAACATCAGCGCAATGATGCGCGATTTGGTTTCGGGAATTTCAGCCGTTCGACCGATTTCGGGTTCTGCGCATGATTAGGCAGCAGCTACCCAGTAGCAGGAGCAGTCCAGTGGTGGGCTCAGGAACCGCTTCGGAACCGACCGCTGCCGTCTTCAACGTAAAATCAGCATCTTGTATCGCGCCCAGCACTGCGGTATTCGTAATCGCCAATCTGAAGCTCAAGGGCGAGCCGGTAGGCGAGACAGTGGCGGGAAAATGCCAGCTTGGATCCGTAATCAGTGCAAATTCGTTGCCTCCTTGGACGCTTCCTTTGTCCCGGTAAGCCCAGAGGTAGACCTCCGAGTCCCGGAAATCAAAGTTTTGCACCGCCGGGGAAAACGCTGTGGAAGTGGTCTGGCCAGTTTCGTCGATGGCGACAGATCGATTGATAAAACCTATCGCGTCGGCGAACCCGGCATTGGCGGTTGAGGCGAGGTCGAATCCTTGCCAGTCAGCCTCCCACAGAGATGGATCATGGGCAGCGGGGTCGAAACCTGGGTTGAATGTGCCGATTTCAAATTTGAACTCGGAAGTTAAAGGAATCTCTGCCGAATCAACCAGTTTGTCTCCAAAAGCACTTCCCCATGAAACTGTCTGAGCTTCAGTGAGTTGGGTTGCGAAGGTTAAAATCAGCACCACTGCTCCCGAGGCAAATCCTTTGATAATGGTTAACTTCATATTTCCAAGAATAGCGGCTAGTCTTGAAAATTCAACTTTCTTAACAAGTGTAGTGCATTTTTTGGGTGTAGTTAACTACGGTAAATGGAACGGTCGCAGCTACAGGCGCCGCAAACCGTCTTCCTGAAAACTGTTCGGGTAAAGGGACTCGATGTGGTCGATTTTCTCCATGACCATGGGATCCAGTTGGAGATTTGCTGCTGCCAGGCTCTCGCGGAGCTGTTCAGTGGTGGTGGCCCCAACAATGGTCGAGGCGACAAAGTCGTGCTGTTTGCTCCAGGCGGTCGCGAGGGTTACGGGGGCGATTCCAAGTTCAGCCGCGATTTCGAGAAAACACTCGGTCGCCGCAAGGGTGCGTTCGTTGACGAACCGGCGGGCCATGTTCTTCTGTCGCTCGTTGCCTGTGGCGAGGTAGGCGGTGAAGCGGGCGCCTTCTGGAGTGGCGCCGCCATTGTATTTTCCTGTGAGGACCCCGCCTGCGAGAGGTGAGTAAGGCAGCAGGCTCACTTGCTCCTGCCGACAAACTTGGGCGAGTTCGTTTTCGCAACGCCGATTTACGATCGAGAAATTGTTCTGCACTGTGTCATAGCGGGCGAGTCCGTGAAGGTCTGAAGCCCACAAGCTTTTCATGACGCCCCAGGACGTTTCGTTGCTGCACCCTAACACTCTCACTTTACCGGTATGCACCAGTTCGGTGAGCGCGGCCAGTGTGTCTTCATGGCGCATTCCATGGTCCGGCCAATGGGTCTGATAGAGATCGATATAATCTGTCTGCAATCTACGAAGACTGGCTTCCACTGCCCGGATGATCTGATGGCGGTCGAGTGTTGTCATGCCTGACCGGACTGGCGGGGTGAACCAGCCGTGTCCGGGCCCGGTAATCTTGGTTGCCAGGATGACGGTTTCGCGGGATTTGGTTTTCAGCCAGCGGCCAACGATTTCTTCCGTGATTCCGAAGGTCTCAGTCGAGGGAGGGACGGGATACATCTCCGCCGCGTCGAAGAAGTTGACGCCAGCTTCGTGGGCCATGTCCATGATCTGGAACGCCGTTGCTTCGTTCGCCTGGGCACCAAAGGTCATGGTTCCCATGCAAATTTCTGATACCACGAGGCCACTTTTTCCAAGTCTTCTGTTGTTCATGCAGCCTCATTATCGTGCAAGGAGGCTCAGCGCAAGCAACAGACATGGAAGATTACACATCCTGCGAGGGTTTCCGCTTGTTTTTCTGTAAGTATCTGACAGTGAGTATGGAAAGATATATTACTGAACAATAG
>JAQCER010000513.1 GCA_027618625.1 Verrucomicrobiota bacterium | reverse complement strand
CTTCGTAGTTACAAAGTGGTCGATAGGATTCAGCGCTTCCATGCCATCGGGAACGGCTGGCGATTCAGGTCTGCTCAATGGTTGATACGCCCAGTGCTCGTCATATTTTCCGCCTTCCGCAATCCACTGGCTCAGGAGTTCAGCTTCTTCTTCGGATACTTCCTTGCCGGTCTTCCGCGGCGGCATCACGTCGTCTTCATCGTCCGTCTTGATGCGGGCGATCAATTCGCTCTTTGCGACGTCCCCGGGCTCAAGTGCACGGTAACCACCCAAGTCTGCAAGCGCTCCCTCCTCGGTATCCAGGCGAAGCTTTGCTTTGCGTTCGTGCTCGTCTGGGCCGTGACAGGCGAAACATTTGTTGGCAAGAATCGGTCGTATATCCGTGTTGAAATCGACCGCTCCCGCACTCGAAACGAGCAGAAAGACGGCACTGGTGATGAGATGCTTAGGTGAGATCATAAAAAGCGCGTGCTTGACTGGATACCATGGCCGTTCCTGCGCGGCTAGTCAGATTCGCAATCCGACGGTCGAAACTTCGTAAAAAAAGTTGTAACACAGTTGTCGCGGGCGGTGTCACAAGACCGATGAGTATCGATATTTTGCCGGAAATGCCCCAGAATTCGAGCTGAAGCCACATGCAACTCTGCACTGAAAATTCATTGCCAAGATTTTACGGTCTGTTCCGGGCAGGCTTGTGGGATGGCGTGACCGCGCCACGGATGCTTCAGCAGGAACGGCAGGATGGCTCGGCAGCTGGCGATTCTGAGATCGACAGGTGCCTTCAGCGCTTTCTTCGCGACGATGGGGATCAGGCGGCCGCAGCCGAGTTGGTTGAAAGGCTTTACCCGCTTGTCGCAAAAATTTTGGCCCACCGGTTGCCGGCTCAGGTTGCCTTGGAAGATGTCGCCCAGCAGGTTTTCTTAAAGATGTTCGCCAAGCTTCGCCAGTTTAAGGGGGACGTGCCACTGGAGCATTGGGTGTCGAAGATCGTCGTGAACGCCTGTTTGAATGCCATGCGCGGCCGTCGGCTGAAGGTGGAGCTGCGCCGGAGTGATCTGAGCGAGGCGGAAGATGCGGTGCTCGACGATCTACATGCGTTTGAGCAGGCCGACCATGCCGACCATGCCGACCATGCGGACGATGCGGTGGCAGGGCGTGACTTGCTTTCTAAATTGCTGGAGTGCCTGTCGCCGAAAGAGCGGCTGGCAATTGAACTCACCGAACTGGAGGGCCATTCCTCTAAAGAAGCAGCGAACCTGTTGGGCACCACAGCCATCGCCGTGCGTGTGCGTGTTGCCAGAGCGCGCGCGAAGATGCGTCGTCGCCTGGAAGATTTACAGGAGGGAGAAGCCTAACCCCATTCACCATTCCCATTCACCATCGCTACCCATCATGAAGAAAGAAGACTCCCGTCAGAAACTCGATAAATTGATCGGACTCGCCCGCCGGGCTTCCGAGTCAGTGCCGCCATCCATCCGTCCTGGTTTTGCCGTGCGAGTTGCAAGAGCAAGGATGGATGCGGAGGATTCTGCGGCGCGGCAAGGGGTGGATTTGCACGGATTTCGCTGGGCTATTCTAGCGTTTGCTGCAGTCACCATTCTTGTCGCTGCAGTGAATGCCCCATCAGTGACGATCAAAAAATTCAGCTACGGTGCGGCATACGAATCCCATGTGCTCAAGCGCGTGTTGCTCCGTGATCAATAGCCCGAGTAATCCGAATGTAACAGTTCCTGTTCTGGCTGTGTCTTCGGCATTGAACCATACGAAAAGATGAAAAGATGAAAAGAATTCTCCTTGGCCTGATCCTGATCTTCGTTCTTGGAAACGTCTCCGGTGCATTCATCGGTGCCCGTTTCCAGGAGGAACGTCATGATAAACGCGATAAAGTGGACAACCTGAAGGTGAATCTTCTCGATTTGCTGGAGCGGAAGCTCTCGCTCACGCCCGATCAGATCAGCGCCATCGAGCCCCTCATCGGTGAAGCGTGTCGTGAGATTCGCCAAGTTTATCAGCGCGGGGCGGACGATATTGAGCAGATCGTTCGCCAGTACCACGACCGTATCGCACTCAAGCTGACACCCGTGCAGGATGTCATTTTTAAAGAACTCGAAGCCGAACGCCAGAGGGAAAACGAAGGCATCGATCAGTTGGATCTAGAGTTGGATCTAGGGCAACCTTGAGAGCGAAGGTTTCAGAGCAGACTATTTTTAAACCAGACTACTTCAATTATCTAAAGAACAATGTTAAGGGAAAAATCGATTATCACCATTGCGCTGACGACATCGGCGTGCGCGCTGTTTTGCTTATCAGGGGAAACCGCTGCTGAATCCGGTAAGTCGGGGGCAGTCGAGAATTTTGCCCTGCTGGATCATGAGGGGAAATTTCACGAGCTTGATTACTACCTCCGCATGCCCACCAGCAAGGGCATCGCTCTCTTCATTCAGGGGAATGGCTGTCCGCTCGTGCAGAAGCGAGTTCCAGAGTTGAACAGGCTCAAAGCCGCCTATGAGGGAAAGGGCATCCTGTTCGCCATGCTCAATGCCAACATGCAGGACAACCGGAGTGAGATTGCTGCCGAGGCCAAAGAGTTCGGAATCGAATTGCCGATCCTGAAGGATGAGACGCAATTGGTCGCGGAGCGCCTCGGAGTCCTCCGCACTGCGGAAGCCTTCCTCATCGACGCAAAGTCGAAGGCGCTCGTCTACCGTGGAGCGATCGATGACCGCATGAACTACCAGAAAGAGAAGCCGGAGGCAGAGCAGCTGTACCTTCGCGATGCGATCGAATCCTTGATTACCGGGGAAGAAGTGGTTGTAAAGTCGAGCGATGCACCCGGGTGCAGAGTTGTGTTGCCAGAGAAGGATCAATCGATCACCTACGTTGATCACGTTGCGCCAATTCTGAAGAGCCGTTGTGTGACCTGTCATACCACCGGAGGACTTGGGCCATTTGCCATGAGTAACTACAGCAAAGTGAAGGGATGGTCTGACATGATTGCCGAAGTCTTGATGACCAGGCAGATGCCTCCATGGCATGCCGATCCCGAGTATGGAAAATTTGCGAACGATTGCGGAATTTCACCGGAAGAGAAGCGGACGCTGGTGAGCTGGATCAATGCAGATTGTCCCAAGGGAGAAGGGGACGATCCTCTGGAGGGATTTAGTCCAGTTGCGCCTGAATGGCATCTGGGAGAGCCACAAAAAATCGTTGCCGTTCCAGAGCAAACGGTGGAACCGGAGGGGGTCTTCGATTATCGGAATGTGACGCTGGACAATCCTTTTGGCGAGGATGTGTGGCTGACGGCAACCGAAATCCGACCAGGGAATACCCGCGTGGTTCATCACGTCATCGTTACCGCAGTGCACCCGGAAGCAGATCGCTTGGAAAAATGGGTTACCGGTTACGCTCCGGGCACGGAAGGGTCAACGTATCCGGAAGGCAGCGCGGTAAAGTTGCCAAAGGGCTGGAAGCTCAAATTCCAACTTCACTACACCGCATCTGGAAAACGTGAGACAGATGTGACGGAGCTCGGCTTACACTACTCCACTGAACCCACGAAAAATGAATTCAAAACGAAGGTCGTCATGAACCACGATTTTAAGATTCCCTCTGGCGCATATGATTTCGGTACGGAGAAAGAGTTTACGATTCATTCTGGCGCGACCGTCTACGCGCTCAATCCTCATATGCACTACCGTGGGAAGCGGATGAGTTTTGAGGCTGAATTTCCTGACGGCCGCAAGGAAATCCTGCCCTCTGTTCCCAACTACAACTTCAACTGGCAGCGCACATACATTCCGGAAACACCGCTCGAGTTTCCTGCGGGAACGAAAATTGTTGTAAGAAACGCATGGGACAACTCAAGTCTGAATCCACACAATCCCGATCCTTCCAAGGACGTTAGATGGGGCGATCAGACCTTTGATGAAATGTTCTTCGCCACCATCGGTTACATCGAAAAAGCTGAATGACCTACCAATGAACCTTTATTTCCAAACTGACATGCATTCCCATTTGATTC
>JAQCER010000512.1 GCA_027618625.1 Verrucomicrobiota bacterium | reverse complement strand
GAACCCACAGCGCCATGCCAGTGGCATCCCCTTTGCACCCGAAGGTGTGCGCTTTGAAGACGGGCGAGGTGCGCCATCGTTCGATGTTCTGTTGCAACAGCGGCTGCAGTAGCTGGTCGGGGTTCTAGGCACGATTTCAGTTGCGCACTTAACTTATTTTGCCGCATTTCATGTGCTCGACGTTGTGTTCGGGTTTGCTGGCAATATGGGATTCTAAGTCCGAAACTTACGTACGGTATGTAACTGGATGTTAGCCAATTAGAAGTCACGGTTCCCGCTCCCCTCCAATCGTGATTGGGTTTCCGGTGAGCTCTTGCCGCCAGCCTGGGGTACCGCCTTTTGCCGTCGAATCGGGAATGTAATCCGTGCTCCAGCCGCTCCAACCGTCCGAGTAGTTGCGAATGTTCTGGAAGCCGAGGATCCATGCGTGAAAGAACGCCACGCTCGATCGCCATCCACCGCCGCAGTAGAAGATCACCTCCCGTTCAAACATGCGGTTGCCCTCGATCGGCACGAGCCCCTGACGTTGCCACATGGCGAGCACATCTGCAGGCGGGCGAAGCCGACCGTTGCGTTGTTTGTATATGTAAGAGCTATCGTCACCATCGCCGATCCACAGTGCGCCGGGAATGCGTCCTTTCGCATCGAGATACTTGTAGCCACTGACGCGTCCCGAGAATTCCGCTTTGCTGCGCACATCTGCAAGCCACACGTTCGGGCTGTTGTAATGTTGGCGGACGTAGTCGGTTGTAGCGAGATAGTCGCTTGATACCGGGCCGGAAAAGCGCACCGGCTGCGGGGCCTGAAACGCCCTCTCGACCGGATAGCCGGCCGTGCGCCATTGGCTCATTCCACCATCGAGCAGGCGAACGTCCCTTACCCCTGATTCCTTCAAGATCCACCACACCCGCGCTGCGGCGATCAGCTGTTCTCCATAGACCACCACTGTCGTTTCTGGCGTGATGCCGGCTCGGCCAATGGCGCGATGCAATTCCTCAGGGCTGCGCAATCGCCAGCGCGGAGCCATTTTCCAGATCATCTGTGTTGATATGCACGGCGCCCGGGATGTGCCCGTGAGCATCATCGGTAGCGGTCGCTGGTGCGCCCCAACTGGCCTCAAGAACGACGAAGCGGTTGTTCAGATAGGTTGGCGGGCGAGGAGTCTTGAATCCGGATTGTTGGTAGTCGAGCAATGATTTCACCCACTTGACAGAAACTAGAGCCTGGTAGTTGGGTGCATCGGCAGCTGGAAAGTTGGGGTCAGACAGGCTCGGCGACCGATGCGAAATCGAGAGACTATTGCAACACGTGATCACCGAGAGCGTCAGGATCGCGAAAAGGTGCAGCCACTTCATGAGGAATACTCGCACTTATTTCGGCAGCTGCCACTGGTTGGTAAAGAATCCGGCTTTGACGACGCCTGCTCTTCGCTTGAGCAACGTCTCACTTTTCATGATGGTGAAGTCGGGATAGGCAACACCTGAAACAAAGTAAGGCAGGCGGTCACTGGCCCGGAAGCCAGCCATGCCGGTGCCTGCCACAACTCCCACCGATGCCCGGCTGCTGTCTGGGCGCGGGTAGACGAAGAGAGCCGTCAGATCATCGCCTTCGATTTTCTCATCGCCGAACTGCACTGTACCGTTGGTGACATTGATAGGACAATCGGCGAGAAGCGTTTTCCAGGCCCCGTTGGTGGCGCTATTGCCAAAGAGGATGACGCTGCGATCTTTGAACTTTTCGGCGTCAAAATCGGCGTCGGCCACAATGTCGATGGAACCATTGCCGCGGTACCAGAAAGTCTCGGCGTCGAAACGTGCCTTGGCTAGCGCCCAGCTATTCTGCCCGGCGTCTCCCGTGGTGCCGTAGACGAAGACCACGCGATTGCGGAATGCTTCTTTGAATGGGCCCATGCGCTCAGGGCGCTTTTCGTTCGCAGCAGGTACGCCAGTGATCGACCACTTGCTATCCACTTTGCTCAACCATACGTGATGCGTTCCCGCAGGCGAGGCGACGTGCTCGATCGCCTGTCCGTCGATCTCGACAGTCAAGGGATCCCCGGTGGGGACGTGCGCGATATCGATCGAGAGACGCGACACATTCTCGGTGGTTCCGGCAAACCGGCGTTTCGCTGAGTCAAAGGCGATGTCGATGCCGCTGGCTTCAAGCGGCGCTGTCTGGGCTTCGATCGTGGCCCAGTGGCAGTGCGAAGAGACAGCGGGGCTGGCGGTCTTGAATTGCACCTTCGTTACGTCTTCGGACAGGGGCAGCTCGTGGTGCTTAAAGAACTCGAACATGCGTGGCCAATCGACGCAGCGGTTTCCCCACCAGTGCCCGGCACCCGGTTGCTCGAAGTAGGTGAAATTGGGATGGAAGGTGGCGAGGTGCTCGCGCATCGTGCGTGCCTCGGAGACCGGGACATTGTCATCCGCATCGCCATGCAGAATGTAGATGCCTTCGTGAAGGTAGTTTCTCGACAACGCCAGCGTGTCGCTTGGAGATGCCGCACGGAGGAAGATTTTCTCGATCGCGGTCGGCTCGTCGCGGTTCATGGCACCTGCGTATGACCAGAAGCTGATCCAGCCAGCGCTAGGCCCGATCGCTGCAAACTGATCTGGAAAGTGCGCGCCCAGCTGCCAGGTGCCGTGGCCACCCATTGAGTGCCCGGTGAGATACTGGCGCTGCGGATCGGGCTGCAGTTGAGCCTTTGCATGCTCAAAGACTTCCATCGCATCGATGCGGCCCCAGTCTTCCCAGTCGAACCCGAACGGTCTGCGGTTGGTGGGAGCAACAATGTGCGTCCAGTCTTTGTTCTGATAACTCCTGGCCTGGCCGATGCCCTCCACGCTTGCTCCGTGAAGGGAAAGCACGATGCCAGGAACTGGGTCGCCATCCTTGGGAGTGGCCGGCACCAGCCCATAATACTGCACACTGCCGTCGATATCGCTGATGAAAGTGACGCTTCTGGTTGCATTTGGTGAGCGCAGGGTGCCTGCCATCGTTTTCATCGCCAGCTGCTCACCTTTTCCGCTGCGTTGAAGAGTTGCAGTGATTGGCACGGTCTGATTCACGACGCCCACCGACTCGACCCGGAACCCCAGTTTTCGAAACCCCAGCGGCGGAATCGCACCACACGGAGTCACCTGCTCCTGCTGCAGTCCGGTGCGAATCTCGATATCGCTGAGCCACTCAGTGGAAGCATTGACGACGATCGCCGCCAACCATGCCTCCGCGTCCGAATCACCATGAACCCAGTCCGGCAGAGTCACATCACCATCGTGAAAAAACACCGGTTGCTCGGCTTTTTTCAGTGAAGCAGAGAACGCGCCCGCTCTGCTGCTGGCCGCAAAGAGAAAATGATTGAGGCCCTTTTTCACCAGCACTGGGATCGGCAACGAGTTGTTGCCATAGGCGTCGCCATTGCGCCATTCGCCGTTGACCATCACTGCAGACTGGCCCTTTGCATTCAACAGCAGCACCTCCTCAGCTTCGCTGGTCGCGGTGAGATAGATGTAGTCCGCTCCGCCGCCCCGTCTTTGCCTGCCCTGCGGCGACTCAGCCTGTTCGGTGGCATCGTCGTCGGTCTTGGGAAGAATCAGCTCGCCATCCTTGTAGACGGCGCTCCTCCACGAAGCCTCTTTTCCGCTCTCGTGCGGAACCCTGTCCCCGGCCTGAGGTCCGGCAAAACCGTCGCGGGCGATCAAGTGCAGCATGCCGTCCGTCGCAAACGCCTCGCGGCGGCCTTCTTTCACTGACCATAGAACAAGACATTCTTCATCAAAATCAAGGCCAACGGCCCCGCTGATCGAGTTCGAAAAGACCCATAACGATATCAAAACTACACGCATCAACAGCGTTTCTACCGCTCCCGAAGCTCCGAGGCAATGCACATCTCCCAGTCTTCTAGTCTTCTCGTATCCCATTCGAAACCGGCGTCCACTCAATCGGGTCTGACCGCCGCCTGATGTGATGATTTTAAGAGGCCGGGAGGGAGTTGTTCGAAAGCCGAGCCCAACGGGCTCTATCAT
>JAQCER010000511.1 GCA_027618625.1 Verrucomicrobiota bacterium | reverse complement strand
ACGCCGATGACGTTCAATTTGGAACGTTGATCGTTTCGACTTCGCCCTTCTGGCCCAAAGCCATTGGGGACTGCGGTCTCGACTTTGTCTTCATCGACACCGAACACATTGCCATTGGCCGCGAAACCCTGAGTTGGATGTGCCGCTGCTACGCGGCTATGGGTCTGCCTCCGCTGGTGCGCATCACTGATCCGGATCCTCACAAAGCCACCATAGCCCTCGACGACGGAGCTGCTGCGGTCGTGGCTCCTTACGTGGAATCCCCGGAGCAAGTGCGGGACTTGCGCGGTGCCACCAAGCTGCGGCCACTCAAAGGGCAGCGGCTGAAAGAAGCATTGGACGGATCGATGCCCGGCGGCGACCTGGCGACCTACATGTCCACGCGAAATGCGGGCAATGGGTTGATCATCAACGTCGAAAGCGCCCCGGCAATCGAGCGGCTGGATGCACTCCTCGACGTCGATGGCCTGGATGCCGTCCTCGTCGGCCCCCATGATCTCTCCTGCAGCCTCGGGATTCCTGAGCAATACACGGACAAGCGTTTCCTCAGTGCCGTGGAGGCCATTTTCCAAAAGGCGCGCTCAAGGGGCATCGGGGCCGGCATTCACATGTGGGGCAGTATCGATGAGCATGTCAGGCTGCTGAATATGGGAGCCAATTTCTTCATTCACAAGGCGGACATCATCCTTTTCCAATCTCACCTAACCACTGAACTAAACCAACTGCGAAAGCCGACCGGCAGGGCGCTGAGGGCGCTGAAAGGGGAGGGCCCGGCTCCCGACATCTCAATTTAGGGCGACACCGTGTTCACCTTCACCGATTCCCACGTTCCCGTTCTTCTTGTCGCCCCATTGGTTGCGTTCGTGCCAGCCTACGCGGCACCGGCTGGGGAACCACCTTGCGCCATTCCCGCCAATGTTTATCTTACCAACGATCGCCCTGGTTCACATGAAGCACTTTTCCATTGTCCTGTTGTTGTTGAGCGTGTTTATCGCAATGACGTTCGCCGATCCTTTCGTCCTCAAGGACGGGGACGTCGTCGCCTTTGTCGGAGGCACGGACATGGTTCGGATGCAGCGGGATGCCAAACTGGAAACCGCACTAACAGTGAAATATCTGGCAGCGAAACCCAGATTTCGCGATTTGGCGTGGGACGGGGACACGGTTTACTACCAGGGGACGGTTCGTGATCGCTGGAGGAAGGACGCGTTTGGTGGTTGGGAAGAGCAACTCAAGCGCGTTGGAGCAACCGTTGTCATCGTCCAGTTTGGCAAGATGGAGTCGCTGGATGGGCCGGATGGCATCGACGATTTCACGAATGCGTATGCTGAGTTACTCAACACGTTATCCAAAAGTGGGCGACGGGTGATTGTTCTCGCTCCTGCACGGTTCGAATGGGCAACGGCGGATGCCAGTCATTTGCCGATCTACGCGAAAGCTGCGGAACGATTGGCCACGAGTCGAGGACTGCCCTTCATAGCGGGCGATCCCGTCGACGCCGTTGGCGAAACGCCGTCGCCTGAACGCACCGCTGCCGTCCGGGAAAAGCATCGCCTCTGGTATGATTACTGGCGGCCAGCGAATTGGAAATGCCTCTACGGCGACGACGGAAAGCGCATCTTTTCGAATGCAGTGGAGGGGTTGCCCTCCTTCGAGGAGGAGTGGGAAACGTTCCCGGAGTTAGTCGCCGGGGCGGAAGCCGCCATCTTTGCAGGCAGCAAGATCGTGCCCCACACAGCCCCCGCGCGAACGGGCTCGGGCGAAGCGAATATCGCAAAAGAGCTCGCGTCGTTTGAAGTAGATGAAAGTTATGAAGTCAACCTCTTCGCCGACGAATCGCACGGCATTGCCAATCCGCTCTCCATCCGCTGGGGCATCGATGGCACTGCTTATGTCGCCTGTTCCGATGTTTACCCGCAGATCGAACCGGGAGTGTTGCCTGATGACAAAGTGATGGCTCTTCGCGACGAGAACGGTGATGGGCACTGTGATGAGTCGGCTGTATTTGTCCGGGGTTTGAGCATCCCGACCGGCATGGAAGTCGCCCACGATGGCGTTTACGTGGGGCACAATACCGAACTTGTCCACGTGGACTGGAACGGGGATCGCAGGACGGTGTTGAGCGGCTTTGGGAACGGGGACTCGCACCAGACAATCAACGGCTTCGCGTGGAGCCCCGGAGGCGAGTTGTGGTTGTGTCAGGGCGATGGAATCGAATCCCGCGTGGAAACTCCCTACGGGGTTTCCGGGCTCTTCATGTCGGGAACCATGCGACTGCGCACTGAAACGCTGGAACTGCATGGCTTCCTCGACGGTCACATGGGGCCGGGCAATCCGTGGGGGATCATCTTCGACGATTACGGCCAGGCATTCGTGTGCGATGGCGCCGGCGGCATCAGTCACATGACTCCGGGAACCGTTCCCACCAAGCGGCGCAGGCTGCTTGACGAAATCGGAGAGCCCGGCGGCTACTGCGGCATCGAGTGCCTCGACAATGGCGAGTTCCTTCTCGGCGATTACAAGAAGAACCAGGTGAGCCGCTTTGTCGTCGAAGAGGACGGTGCTGGTTATAAAGTTGCCTGGCGGGAGCCCATTCTCCGGTCACGGCATCGCAATTTCCGCCCGGTCGATGTGAAGCAGGGGCCGGATGGAGCGATTTACGTCGTTGACTGGTACAACCCCATCACCTGCCATCAGGACGATTTCTACCGCCATCCGGAACGTGACAAAACACACGGTCGTATCTGGCGGATCGCGCCAAAGAGCGGCGCTCAATCGTTGCCGAACCTGGCCGATGCCAGCATCGATCAGTTGCTTGAGCATTTGACTTCGGATCGCCGCTGGATTCGTCTCAAGGCCAAGCAGACACTGGCTGCGAAAGACCGGGACCAGGCCTCGCGTGCCGTGAAACAGTGGGCGATCGACAGGACGGGGCGCGACCTCGTCGAAGCGCTGGGAATGCTCGAGTGGATCGAGTCACCGGATGGCTCCTTAACGAAGAGCGTCCTGCAAGCGAACGATCATCGCGTTCGAGCGTATGCGGCCCGCGTCATTGGACGCTGGGGCATGCGCTTGGAAAGTGCCCTCGAACTCCTGCAAGTTGCCGCCTCCGATCCGCACCCGCTGGTGCGCATGGAAGCGGTGCTCTCTGCCGCTGCCATCCCTCAAGCAGATTCCGTTCTTGTTGCTGCCTGGGTGGCCACGTTCCCGCAGGACAAGTGGCTCCGCTATGCCTTCTCCCAATCGGTGCACCATCTTTCGCCGCTCTGGGCACCCTCGCTGAAAAACGGGACGCTCGACTTTGGCGACAATCGCGCCGGGATGGCAGCGGTCTTGGCCGAAGCGGATTCAAAGGCACTGCTCGCGGACGTCAGGCAGGTCGTTTCCTCCTCAAAAGCCGATGGCACCACCCGGAGCGCGCTTCTCGCAACGCTGGCAACCCTTGGAGACGAGGACGACGTGAGCTTTGTCCTCAACCACTCGCCGCCAGCCGCCGAAGCCCTTCGCGCTCTTGCCACGCACGAACGCCCGCAGCTCGGATTTGAACCCAAAGGCCGACTTGGAGAGATCCTGCGGGCGACGGAGCCTGATGTTCAGCGTGCAGCGCTCGATCTCATTGCCGCGTGGCAGGTCAACGAGTGCGCCGATCTGGTTGTGATGAGGCTCGACATGGCCACCGGTCGGGACGCCGCCATCCGTGCGCTCGGGGCACTGAAGCACAAGCCTGCCATCGCTCGACTATCGGCGATTGCTGCCGATGAACACGATCCTGACCAGACGGTTGCCATTGCCGCGCTTTTGGAAATAGACCCTGACAAAGCGACCCAGAGCGCCGCGAACTTGCTCGCGACCACCGGTGACCGGGACAAAGTCAACACCACGCTGTCAGCGTTTCTCACGCGTGAATCCACACCCGCACTCCTGCTCGCCGAACTCGAGCGAAGGGAGGTCGCTCCCGGTCAAGGCACGATCCTTCGCGACTGCTGGATAGCGAGCGGACTCGTCCATTCCGGGCTCGCGTCCTTT
>JAQCER010000510.1 GCA_027618625.1 Verrucomicrobiota bacterium | reverse complement strand
TTTACCGACCAATCCCCCTCTGGGACTGGCCCTACCTACCTGCAGCGGAGCAAGCCGGATTGCCAAAAATCGCAGCATTTTTCGCTGTGATCGGAAGAATTGAGGCTTCCTCATGACTCGCAAGCGTAGAGATGCGCTTTCGCGTTGCCAATCTCAACGTCTCAACGCGGATGAGCAGATTCTGAGGTGGTTCGGGCGTAGTGCGGATAGGCTCCATCCTCTCGACGTCGCACTAATTCAGGTGACGGGGTGAGGAATTGAAGATGCGCCTCAGATCAATAATCCGTGAGTGAACTCGGTGGAATCGCCACCCGCAGGGCATTCAGCACAGCAAGGACATCGATCACTTCCTGGGTGATCGCACCGGCAACAGGTGGCAAATAACCGAAAGCAGCCAGAAACATCCCAATCACGCTGAGTGCCATGCCTCCGACGGCACTTTGCAAAGCGATGCGCCGCATGCGACGGCTGATATGCATCAGTTCATCCAACTTCCTCAGCGAACTGTCCATGATCACCGCCCCCGCAGCTTCCGCGGTCACATCGCTGTTCTGCCCGAAGGCGATGCCAACGGTTGCCGCTCGCAGGGCGGGCGCATCGTTGATGCCATCGCCAACGTAGAGCGTGTTCCATCGTTTGGTCTCCGCTTGAACAATTTCCAGCTTCTCTTCAGGATTCTTGTTCGCCTTAACATCGGTGATCCCTACTCGGCCCGCGAGGTAGCTCACCTCAGACTCGCGATCCCCTGACAAGATCATGGCACTTTCGATCCTGTGTTTGCCTCCCAGGTGCCGCACGAACTCCGCTCCTTCCTCGCGCGGCTCGTCCGGAACCGGTACGTTGCGGCATAACGCCCATCGACAATGACAATGCACTCCAGACCACCCGCTACTGGCGGCAGCAGCGCCGCGTCGTCCGGCAGGTTGCGGGCGAGATGCTTGCGACTGGTGATGCTGACTTCCCGACCATTGACGCGCGAAGTCAGCCCCATGCCAGGTTTTTCACTGATCTCTGCGACTTCGAAAAGGGTTCCCGCACTGTGCTTCCCGGCCCGCACAATGGCGTCAGCCAGAGGATGCTTGGAATACACCTCTATACTTGCAGCCAGCCGCAAGATTTCTGCTGGATCCATGCCGGGCGCGGCAAGCTGCTCCACCAGCTCTGGCCGACCGTAGGTGAGCGTGCCCGTTTTATCAAAAATGATGGCACGGCAGGTATCGATCGTTTCCAGCACCGAGGGATCGCGGATGATGATCGCACGCTTTGCCGCAAGCGATATGGAACCGATAATCGCTACCGGAATGGCAATGAGCAACGGACAGGGAGTCGCTACCACCAGCACTGCCAGAAAGCGCACTGGGTCGCCGCTCAAAACCCAGGCCAGCACAGCCAGGGTCACGGCGACCGGCGTATAGATGGCTCCTAACTTGTCCGCGAGGCGTCGCATCTTGGGACGCTGCTCCTCCGACGCATGCATCACCTCCATGATCTTTGCATAGCGGGAATCGATCGCGAGCTTGTCAGCGCGAATGGTGAGCACCGTGTCGCCATTCATCGCTCCCGAAATGACCGTCGAACCCGGCGTTTTCGATATCATGTAGGGTTCACCAGTCAGGTAAGATTCGTCCATGACACTGCGCCCTTCCGTCACTGTGCCGTCCACCGGACAGATTTCATGCGGAAGGATGCGCAATAGATCCCCCACCTTCACATCATCAAGTCCGACATCTTCAAATGAACTTCCCGAGCACCGGTGAGCGATCGAAGGCATACGACTGGCGAGCGCTTTCAGCACGGATGAAGCCCCCCTGACAGCATATGCTTCCAGCGTCTCGCCACCGGACAACATGAGAATCACCAGCGTTCCAGCAAGATATTCACCCAACAGAACCGACGTGACGATCGACATGCCGGCAAGCAAATCTGAGCCGAACTCTCTTCTCGCCAGATTCCCTAACAGGCCCCAGACCAGAGGAGTACCGCCGAATACAAAGGCCGCCCAGAGTGGAATATTCGACATCCCGGGAGCAAGCCCCATTCCAAAACGCATCACCAGGCTTGCGACGATGGCAGCAAAGGCGAGCACGGCGATCCCGGCCTGTAGCCGGTTCGTTTCAACTGGGAGGGGAGCGGTGGACATGTGAAAGTTACGGATGCAGGAGGAGCAGGGGACCAGGGGACGCACCGCCGGCAATGGTATCACATCATGCAGGCACCGCCAGCATCAGCAGCAAAGGCGATCACAGGCCAACAAATTTCGCGCTGACATCATCAAGGAATGCACGGTCAAATGGCGAAAGCGATCGAACTTAGGGAATGAAACGTGCCCTGTCGATCCTTGTTGCTCCAGTAATTTTGGCGGTCGTTGGCTGTTCCCAGTCAACTACAGATTCCAATTCGATCGCTCCCGTAGATTTTGCAATGGAAATTCGCCCCCTGCTGGAAACCAATTGTCTGGCATGTCATCAGTCAGAAGTCAAGCTAGGAGGTCTCAGCATTCAGTCTCGAAACGAGGCATTTGCCACCTCTGATCGAGGTGCCAGAATCGTTCCTGGTGATCCTGACGCCAGTCTTATCTACACCATGACTGCAGTCCGGCATGGTAAACAAAATGAAACGATGCCAGCCGATGGGATCCTGCTGACCGAGAAGCAACGCGCGCTCCTGCGGCGATGGATCGAGGAGGGTGCGCACTGGCCGACTGGCGACGACGGAACACTGGTGCCCCTCAAGATTCAACCCGGCACGGTCTAATTGAACCGCTGAACCACTGAAGCACGATTACTTAACCCCCTACTGCAAAATGAACGACAAATGGACCCTCTACAAAGACAAAAAGAACGAATGGCGCTGGAAGCGGGTGGCTAGCAATGGCAGGGTCGTGGGTGCGAGCACTGAAGGCTATAAGAATCGATCAGAATGTATCGACAACGCAAAGCGAAACGGCTGCACAGTGGAACCTTCACTGATATCGAAATCTGACGATCAGTGATCCGCCAGTCCTCCCGGGATGCCAGTATCAAGGAAATTCCATAAGCGGCTTGAAGCTTACATGAGTGCCCAGCTCAGCTCTGAACTGGCAATGGAACGTCCGTCAGCATTTCGCGGGACACTGACCGTTTCACGGGAGGCAGGAGCTCGTGCCATTCCGATTTGTGAGCTGCTCGCCGACTACCTTAGCGAAGAAGACGAAACGGCGGAGTATGGCTGGATTCTCTACAACAAGGATTTCTGTGAGAAGATGGCTGGAATGAACTGCACGACTGACATCGCCGCATTCCCTCGCCATGCAGAAGCATGCCAGTCGGTCGATGACTACATCACGGCATTGCTCGGCACCCATCATTGCGACCGTGCCCAGTTTCGCCAAACTTCGCAAACGATCCGAACGCTGGCACGTCTCGGCAATGCAATTCTCATCGGTCGTGGAAGCAATTTCATCACTGCTGATCTGGACAATGCCTTTCACATTCGGCTGATCGGCAGAGAAGCAACGCGCCTCGCCTACATTCAGCAGACTCAAAACCTGAATAGGGCAGCTGCACTCAGTTACCTGCACTCAACCGATCACGAGCGACGAACATATGTAAAATCGCAGCTGCAAAAGGACGTTGAAGATCCCCTCGCTTACCATGCCATCATCCGAACCGACGATATTTCGGACGAGCTACTGGCACGCATGATCGGCGATCTCTTTATGGATTGGGTAGCCGCCAGAAAGCCAGAGCCCGAAAAACTGGTCATCTTCGCGCAAAAAACACCGCTCAATGACTGAGATAAACCCGGAATTTCTTGCAACCCTTGCCTCGACATCGGGCGCAGACGATGGCGACCATCACTTTTCATTCCGACGATTGCTGGGAGCCGCGATCAAACTGCGCGCGTCTGACGTCCATATTGATCCATCGATGGCGGGATTCGCTATCCGCATGCGCATCGACGGGATGCTCATGGAAGTCACTCGTCTCGATCACAAAGCTGGGATGCGTCTCACCAACCAATTGAAGGCTGAAGTAGGAATCGATCCAG
>JAQCER010000509.1 GCA_027618625.1 Verrucomicrobiota bacterium | reverse complement strand
GTTGGGCTTTGAGAGCGCCAGCGCCGAAGGTCGATCGAAAATCGTCGTGTCAGCCCGCCACCGCCACCTCCATGTTTCTCTCACTGACCTGACGGTTCAGCGTAAAGAAGTCATAGATAAAGCCGATTCCAAGAATTCCCCCAGTGCACAAGTAGAGCAAACCGGTGCCCCACTTACCCATGTAGAATCGATGGGCACCGAAGAGACCGAGCACGTAGGTGTGCAAGATCCAGGCGACTGTGTAGTCGTATTTTCCCACAACGTATTTTTTCTCGGCAGAGCGGTCCATGCTCGGAATCAGGAAGACGTCCACCAGCCAGCCGACTCCCAGCAATCCTGCGGTGAAAAGCCAGATCGCGCCGGTGATGGGTCGACCGAAGTAGAAACGATGCGCTCCGGTGAATCCGAGAATCCATAGCAGGTAGCCAATGAATACGCTGTGTGTGCCAGCCCTTTGTCCTGTCGCAGGTGGGGCAGTGTGGTCAGATGCAGTTGTCGATAGGGTATTGTTCATGTATGCCTTTTTTTGGGTTGCAGTATCATCGGCACGCTTGCAACAAATGCCAATTATAATGGGAACCGCATTTTGCAACGGGAACCGAATCTTGCACCGCTCGGACATTCAATCCGACCGCCTCTCAAGCCTCTCAAGCCTCTCAAGTCAGCTCCTGGTATCCAACTGTAGCGGGACAACCTGACGGCGCAGATGTGCCAGCGCGTAGCGATAACGCGACGTCACCGTATTCAGTGGTGCGCCCACTTTTTTCGCGATTTGCGCAAACGTGAGGCCGCCCCAAATCTTCACTTCAATCACTTCGCGCAGCTTGCTGGGCAAAGCCCGGAGCGCCTGTCCAAGCATCACGGCGATCTCGCGCTTCTCGACCACGTTGTCCTCAAACCATTCGCCTCGCTCGGTATCCTGCAACTGGTAGGTGACATCTTCCCTGATCGAGCGACGGTCCAGTTGTCTGCCTATGTCGATCGCCCGGCACCGGATGGTCTGATAGGCGAAGGACATCGCAGGCACGCCGTCTGGACAGCGATCCCGCAGCTTCCACATTCTCGCGATAGCATCCTGCAAAACATCCTCGGCATCGTGCTCGCAGCGTGTCTGCTGCCGCGCATAATTAAGAAGTTTGGCGTTGTTCAGCTCAATCCATTCCTGCCACTTTGCCGGGATCGCATTTTTGTCCGCTGGCAATGAATTCGTTTGTTCACTTCTCCGCTTGTTCCTGATCGTTCGCATAATGAGTAGACGTAGCAATTGTCATTTGTTTCCCTGCTGTATCCATTGACAGTCGGCATAGACCAACCGTCATTAGGTAAGACGCTTTAAATTGTGTCAGAGCTGTGTCCGCCCATCGGACTGAGTTCTTCATCATAAAAATTGGGGCGAAAATTTGGCCCGTAACCACCTTTCGAATGAAATCCAGCACGAAGCGTATTCTACTAGTCGAAGACGATCACGGTATCCGTCGGGAACTTCTGCAATCCCTCGGCAGTGACACCTACAGCGTCCAGGCCTGCTGCACTGGCAAGGATGCACAGGAAAGCCTGGAGAACGGCGACTACGATCTGGTGTTGCTGGATCTCGGCCTCCCAGACGGCGATGGCATTGAAATCTGCAAGTGGCTGCGAGCCGCCGGGAACACGACCCCCATCATCATCATCACCGCGCGCGACGCCGTGGAAAGCCGCATCGAAGGTCTCAATGCGGGAGCCGACGACTACGTGGTGAAACCGTTTCAGATTGGCGAAGTGATCGCCCGCATGCAGTCGGTTTTGCGCCGGGCATCGGGAACCACATTGTCCGGCCGCATCACTTTGGGTGATCTCTGGGCAGATTCGGAGGCGCGAAAGTCCGGTCGCACGGATCGCGATTTCCAACTCAAGCCGCGTGAATTTGACCTGCTGTTCTTCCTGCTGCAAAACCCCGGCCGGGCATGGACGCGCGAGCAACTGCTGGCACGTGTGTGGGGTCCAGACTTTGAGGGCGACGGCCGCACAGTAGATTTGCATGTCCGCCGGCTGCGTCAGAAAATTGAGGACGACGCCAGCGACCCACGTTTTATCGAAACTGTGTGGGGCATTGGCTACCGGATGTCAGACAGTCCACTGAGCAGCGAACAATCCAAAGAAGGCGCTGAAGCTGTGTCAGGGCCTTAGTCGACGACGCAACGCAGTGTCTGAGTCTGAGTCACAGGACGGCAGCCCTGAATCGCAGGGGACGACTCCGCGGATACCGTGGCATCGACGTCTGAGTCTCAGGCTGGCGCTGCTGTTTGGTTCAGCAATTCTTTTGTTCAACGTGATGCGGCAGCCGCTGTTCAATGCGGCGTGGAATCTCGTCTACTCAGACAACCTCACGAACACTGAGGAAACACTGCTGGATCCGCTGTCGTTGCCGCGGAAGTTCGAGTCGATCCTGATCGATTCTCCTCCGGGCACAATCAATACTCAAAGCGAATTAGCGGAGAATTTTGCCTCAACGCTCCGCGACCAGTATTATTCTTTCGCGTGGGTTGCCCAGGATGGCGCGCTTACCGCAGTGCCCGAAGATATCGACCTGCCCACGGGCAATCAATGGACGTTCGACAACCGAGGGATTGTTCCGATCGTTCGCAGTGGTGAACTGGTTTCGGCTGGACTTGCCTATATGGAGAATTTCCCACTCGAAGGTGGTCGCGGTATGCTGGTGCTCATATCGATCGATCCCCGCGGCACATTTGGGGATCAGTTGGAACCCGGCACGGTAGCACTTCCGTTGAAAGCGGAATCGCCCTTGTTGACCCCTGATTCTCGAGATCCCGCAGAAGAAGGCCGCAGGTTCAGACGGCTGCAGCAGCTGGTTTCTTTTATGGTAGCCGTCATTCTCGCCGGACTTTTAGGGCTTATGGTGGCCTGGTTCATTACCCGTCGACTGGCACGCATGGCGCGTCAGGCCCGGCTTTCGCTCGAAGAACAGTCCGAGCCTGGCCGGTTCCAGATCGGTGGCCACGACGAGATCACATCGTTGGCGGAATCGATCAATCAATCCAGAGATCGCATGGCCGCATTGCTCAAGGAAGTCCAGCTTCGCGACCGAACCCGGCGTGAGTGGATTGCCCAGGTATCGCACGATATACGCACTCCTCTTACCGCCCTGGCGGCATGCATCGATCGGGCCGAAGGGCGCACCATCGGCATCCAGGATCCTGCGGTAAGAACCGAACTCAGCTTGATGCTGCATACTGCAAAAGCCGACCTCGACCGGCTCAACACCTTGACCAAAGATCTGCTGGAATCTGCCCGCCTCGACCTGGATGAGTCGCTCAACATGGAGGAACTGCTGCCTGCCGAGCTCGTCCGGCACACGATGGCCACCATCAGGCCGTATGCCCAAAGCAAGCGCATCAACATCGCTACCGACATCCCTCGTGGCCTGCCAATGCTGCAAGGCGACGGCAGCCGACTGATGAGAGCGTTTGAGAACCTGGTGAAAAATGCAATCCAACATGCGAAGGAACGCGTAACCATTTCGCTCGAAGCCGACGCCAAAGAGTTGCGCTTCATCGTTGATGACGATGGAGAAGGACTTCCCGAGAAGGATGGCGAAGTGATTCTTGCCGCGAAAGGAAAGAATCCAAATAAGCAGGACTCCTCTGGACTCGGCCTGATCGTGACGCGGAAAATCGTCGACGCCCACAAAGGACAACTTAAAGGCGAAAACCGCAAACGCGGCGGTGCCCGGATGATGATCTGCCTGCCGATCCCCCCGGAACAGCCGAAGTAGTCGTGATGTCGGATGTCGGGGTCGTTCGCGAGATCGACCGTCAGATAGCCATCAGAGTTTCCTTTGCCACGGCAGCACGCCCGCCTTCAGCGCCTCCGGCCCGCTCGCCTCCTCGAGCAAGTTTGTCAGCAACTTCGGACCAGTCAGCTTCACCGGATCGTCCCCGGGGCGCTCGATCAATGGCGCGTCCTGAGACTGTTCCGCGATCGGATTCAGATACCTCAACAACAGCTCCACCCACGGCTTCAGTGCGATCATGA
>JAQCER010000508.1 GCA_027618625.1 Verrucomicrobiota bacterium | reverse complement strand
CAGCGAACAGAGATCGTTTTGAACTTGGAACCCCGCTCTGCGAAAAACAGTGAACTGCTGGATTGCGAAAGGTAGCCACCGCCGCTGTAAACCTCACGAACCTGGAGATTCCCCGCTTCATCAGTGACAGTGACCCGTGCGCCAGCCGCCATACCAACAGGACGCACAACGAGGTATTTCGCATTGCCCTGGTTGGCCTTGTTGGCCTTGTTGGAAAAGGCAACAGGGAAACCGTTATTGATCCCGATCAATAAATCAGGCCGCTGGTCGGCATTAATATCACAAACCGTGACTGACGTCGCATCACCTGCAACACTCAAGCCGCTCTCTCTGGGCCAGATGGGATCGAATCCCCCATTCCCATCGCCTCGCAGCAGCACACTGAGCCCGCCATCGAATCTACCGGTTTCCGCCTGCGGCCCGAAGAAGTTCTGGGCCAGATAAAGGTCTTCGACACCGTCGCCATCCGCATCGAAAAAGGTCAAGCCGAACACCGGCGAGATCTGCGCCAGCTGCGGCAGCGCCTTCCACAGGAACTTGCCGCTCCCGTCATTGATCAAAAGGCCAGACTCAAGGGTGTTGGCGGCAAACTGATGTGCCTTCTGCAAGTCTTCCTTGTCGTAGATTTCTTCCAGGGACGCAGCTGCAAAGGCGCGGAATGAGTCGAATTTTTCGCCCAGGTGAGGCATCGCGTTACTGGAACAGCTCTTGCCACGGATCGGGTAAAGCACGTCGTTCTCGAACTCGGCTTCCACCAGATTCATTTTCCCTTCGTTGTTGTAGTCTCCGTAAAAAATCTGCACTGGCTTATCGAGAGACGCGTGGTATTTGGAATTCAGGCCCTGGTTCCCCACCGCGTAGTCAATGTCGCCATCACCATCAATGTCGGCACCCGCGATACTGTTCCACCACCCGGATCGCGCATCGAGACCCGCTGCGGCAGTCGTGTCCGTCAGCGTCCCCTCAAGATTCAATAACAGCTTCACTGGCCCCCACTCGTGAGTCACTAACAGATCCACCCAGCCGTCACCATTTGCATCCGACCACAGAGCACTCGTTACCATGCCTGAGTTACTCAGGCCGGGGAAATCACTCGCGATGTCAGAGAACATGCCTCCATCGTTCTTGAGCAGCGCACTGCCGGGCGACAACGGGTAATCACCCGGAATCAGTCGACCACCCACAAAAAGATCCAGATCGCCATCCCGGTCAAAGTCCGCTGCCGCGACGACGCTGCCGCTATTTACACGCGATGGGATGACTCCAGGATTTGCCTTGGTAAGCTCGCCCTTTCCATCGTTGATATACAATCGATCCTGCAGCTCAGCGGCGTCCTTGGCAAACTCATAGCTGCCGCTGACGACATAGAGATCCAGATCTCCATCGGTGTCGGCATCAAAAAATACTGCCCCCATATCTTCGCAATCCTTGTCGTCCCGGAAGGCATCTACCCACTGCGCTTCGAACTGCCCACCCCCTTGGTTCAAGCGGAGCTCGGCGATCTGCCCGGCTGCCCCTCCCAGAAACAGATCATCGTCGCCGTCACCATCGATGTCGCCCCATGCCGTTCCGGCTCCCAATTGTGACAGTTTGTTAGGGAGCAATGGCTGCAGGGCAAAGTCGTCAAATTCACGCTCCTGATGCTTCTGCAGCGGGAACTCTGCCTTGACGAACATCGGCTCGAAATCCGGAGCATCTGGATTTGGTTGCACCGCTTCGTCCAGCCGCGTGATCACGTAGTAGTGATTCGCTTTCAAATCGGAATACACTTGACTTCCCCCACCGGGCCAGCGCACCTTGAGACGATCGACAGACTCGGAACCGCTAATTCCGAAGTGCAGCAGTGCCTCGTTCGCCGACATGAAACCACTGGTGAGAACGAGTTGCCTTTGCTGCTCCACACCACCCGCGGAAATCCTAACATGCGCGCCAGTCGTCGCCCTGCCCTTCAGCCGAATCAGCACTCGATTTCCACCGGCACTATCATTGCGAAAAATCGATACCGGCTCCTCCACATTCATCACCACAAGATCCAGATCACCGTCGCGATCAAGATCGCTGGTGGCAGCCCCGTAGCTCACGCCTTCTTTCCCAAGCCCCCAGTCGGCACTCGCATCGGTAAAGCCAAATCCAGACGCGGAATTTCGCATGACAAGATTCCTTTCTTCACGCCGTGGCAGTGACTTCAAATAATACCACTCATGATGACTCCGAAGCTGCTCCGCGGTGAACGTGTAGTCCGAGTCATTCATTGCCCTGGCAGTCCCATTGGTAACGACCACGTCCTCCCAGCCGTCGTTGTCAAAATCCGAAATCTTCACCGCCCACGTCCAGTCGGTGCTGTCCAGTCCCGCCAAAAACGCACCTTCCAGAAAACGCCCGGTACCGGTTCCAATGTAGAGTGCATTTCGCATGTACTGGGGAGGTCGCGACGTGTTGGCCGCTTTCAAAATGGGGCCTCCCATGACCCCCATCGTCGTCTTTTGCTTGAAGTGATTCGTCGCCGACATGTCAGCGATCAAAAAGTCCATATGGCCGTCATTGTTGAGATCGCCGAAATCAGCCCCCATCGAAAACCATGAAGCATGCGGGATCCGCTCTTCGATCTCATCACGGAAGGTGCCGTCCCCCTGATTCATGTACATCCTGTCCTGCGAGATCATGTCATTGCCCACGTAGATGTCCATCAGGCCATCCGCATTCGCATCCCACCAAGTCACCGAGAGACCGTCGCCACGCCCACTGATCCCAGCTTCTTTCGAGACATTGGTGAAGGTTCCACCATCGTTGCGCAGGAGATAATCTTCACGTCCGTAGGCACGCACCCCCCAGTCTTCGCCTTCCTCCCACAGCATGTAGAATTTTTCGTAATCGGGCTTCAAAACTCGCCGTCCGTTCACCAGCGTGTGAGCATCGTTCCCACGATACCCGCGAACGTCTTCGTATCGATTCGTGAGAACGTAAAGATCGAGGTCACCGTCATTGTCATAGTCGCAAAATGCGGCCGTCTGACATGCGTCCACAAGATCGACTCCCAACTTCTGAGCCTGATCGACAAAGCTCACCATGCCATCAGCGCCGACGCCCTGATTCACATACAACTCGTTGGTCGCATCGTAGTTGACCACATAGATATCGAGATCACCATCCCCATCGACGTCGGCCATGCTGACACCGCCAGCCCAGCGGTCGCCACCGTCGATCTTCCCCGCACGAGCAGTGATGTCTTCAAAGCGCAGTCCACCTGGCCCACCCGCTACCTGCCGGTACAGTTTATTGGGAACGGCTCCACCAGCGAGATAAAGATCAGGCCAGCCATCTCCGTCCACATCGCCGATCGCCAGACCACTGCACGCCAGACCAGAGCGATAAAGCACCGCCTGCGGGTGCTCAGCCTCGACCACGCTGACGAAATCGACGCCGGTGGTCTCCACTGGCAGATCAGTGAACATCGTTGGCCCGACCCCCGAGGATCTGGCGCGCAAGGGAACTCCTTGAATCCCCGGTGCCAATTCATCCGCGTTCAGGTCATCGGCAGAGGGCCATGGCTGAAGCAGGGATTCCACAGAAACGCTCGCTTGAGATTCGCTCTTGTCCTGGTCCTCAGGCCCTGCGCAAGACGCGCAAAATACGACGGCAAGTACCACCGGGCACCATACCGGGATGTCCGTGCGAAGATGAAGTGGGGTTATCGAAATCATAGAATATGGGCTCTCCTACTGTGAGAAGAAAATCGGCCACTGTCAATGTTCTCACGTGGCAACCAGCGCAACCAGCGCAACCAGCGCAGCCAGCGCACCCAGCCGTCACCGCTGGGCACGTATGGCATTCAACTCCTTCTGCAGTGAGGCATCCTGCGGCTGTAGCGAAATCGCTTTCTCGTAGTAAGGAACAGCCGCATCCAGATCTCCCAGCTTCTGGAGAATCCGGGCAAGATTGATCACAGTTGTTGCATTTTCCGGATCGGAATCGACCGCGCGCTGGAAAAAACTCCGCGCCAGCGGCAGCATGTTGTTCTGCTGCGCGATGATCC
>JAQCER010000507.1 GCA_027618625.1 Verrucomicrobiota bacterium | reverse complement strand
CACTGAGCACGACGTTCGACCAGTTCCATCCATCGTTTGTAACGTTCACTGTGGTTCCCTTGTTGAGAAAGAAATCAGGACGATTGGCCGTCAGTTTTTTGCCAGCTGCATGGAACCCGGTCCGGTCGGACTTGACGAAGCGCTGCTCCCTGGTGGTCATCTGATCGGCGGAAGGCTGCTGCTGCGTTGCTCTTGTCTTTGCTGGTGCTGGCGCTGGCGCTGGCGTTGGCTCTTCTTTCGGAATTCCCATCCAAGAGTTAACCGGCTTCTTCTTGACAAGGCGACCAAGCACTCCGCGGTCAACAGCAGTCTCTGGATTCACACTGGCAAGCTGAGCGACTTGGGCCACTTGGGGAGTTGCTGTCCGTGCACTGGCGCGGCGCTCTGCCTCACGACTCCAGTCTCCCTCGTAATCATTCGAAGGTGCTTTGTCCTTACGCAGGAACGCTAAAACACCCGGGCCTCTTTCCTTCGTTCGTTCGGGTGCAATGGTGCGTTGAGCGGCGGCTGCCGGTTCGCTGTCCCGCTTCTGTTTCAAGCCAGCAAACAATCGGTTCAGAGCCCCCTCCTTTGGAGCACTCGCCATCGCTGGTTGGCGAAACTCCCGCTGCGGAGCCGGTTGACGATACTGTTGCCGCGGCGCCGGCTGCTGGTACTGCTGCTGCCTCACGACTTGCGGAGCGGGCCGCTGGGACTGTTGCTGTCTCACGACTTGCGGCGCGGGCTTCCCCCACCCTAACTTTCCTTCAAGTGGATTGCGAAGAGACAAGCCAGTGGCTGCTGAAGCAGGCGTCGGACGCCAGTTTTCCGATTGCACCTGACGCCTTTGATTCCCACCGAACAATGGCCCGGCTCCACGCTGATCACTCCCTTGCAAATGGTCTCCTCGCAATAAACTAACGATACCACCAAGTGGACCTTGCTCGATCGCTTTACTCGTCACTTCATTGCGCACTCGGAGGTTCTCTATAAACGGATCATTGGCCTGTCCGATCGCCAGTGCTGGCAGCAGCGCACACAACAGCGCAAAAGCACTGCTCCAAACCATCTGATAATTCTTTCTGTTCATTACTGTTTTTGTCGGGGTGGAGATCATTGTCCAAACCACTATACTTCCTTTAATAATCAATGAACCTAAAATTTTTAGCAATAGTTAAATTACACATCCCGTGATAAAATTTACAACTCGGTGCAATCGAGGAGTTTCCCAGATTTCCGCTCGGAAAATAAAAAAACCGCCCAAAGAGCCCATCGTGTAGAGCGTTGTTTTTCGTGATTTCCGGTAAAAAAGCGTTTGCGCGTCTACGTTTGTGCAGCACTGTGGGCTTTCTGAAGGGCTATTCGCCCGGAGGAAAGGGGGAGCTCCGGATGGTAGCTCCATTAGCGGGTTTAGGGCTTTTTCTCGCAGAAATACCAATTGGGGCGCCCGATTTTTCACTTTATCTGGTTAACCCAGCACACATCAACACGGTGACACAGGAGAAATGGGATCAACTGGAAGAGCGCATGCAGCGCTTGGGCATCCTGCAGGAAGACCTTGTTGAAAAGTTCATCCGTGGCTCCGGAAACGGCGGACAAAAGATCAACAAGACATCATCGTGCGTCTACCTGAAGCACACTCCGTCTTCGATCGAGATCAAATGCCAGCTGTCCCGATCACGAGAGGTCAATCGCCTGCAAGCCAGAGAGGAACTCTGCCGTACCCTGGAGGTACAGAAAGCACAACGGGAATCCGCTGGCAGACAGGCTGCCGAAAAAGCCCGGCGGAGAAACCGTCCGCGGCCACGCAAAGTGAAAGAACAAATCTTACGCTCAAAAAGGAAGCAGAGTGGCCTGAAGAAGATGCGCTCGAAACCCATATCGGAAGATTGACAATCGGGATGCAACCAGCACTAAATTACAGACGGCGATTCCTCAGCCCAAGCTTTAAGATGAAACTAGCATGGTTTTCAGCGATCGTGTTTGCATGCCTGCTCGGGGCGTTGATCTCCTATGGTGTGCGGGATCGACTCGACCGACGGCACTCCATTGCCGCGTCCAATTTCGTTGCCGATGCAGAGCTGGCACTCATGGACTACAAGGCCGATCACGGGGCGTTCCCGGAGGGTGACAATGAGGCCATCACGGCAGCGCTTCTAACGCCAAGACTGAAAGGCGAATCTGAAGCGAGATCCAAGCACTATCTGGAGAAAAGGCGTAGTCATATTCCCCTCAAGACTCTGCTCGATCCGTGGAACAATGAGATGCAGATCGACCTCAGTGGAGACAAGGCATCCGTCACATCGCCCGGGGTTGATGGCGTGATTGGCACGGCAGATGATGTCGACTCCTCCACATATCTGGCACTGAAGCCACATCAGCCAGCGAAATATTCTGCTTCCACTGCCGACGCCGAATCCAGTGAGTGAGTCTTGGCAGCGGCCAGAAAGAGTGATAATCCAGTGTGCCATGATACTCAATCCCATTAATCGCTGGGTGCTCGCAGCTCTTTTGCCTATCACTGTGGCAACTTCTGCCGAGCATTTTGATGTCGTTGTCTACGGCGGAACTTCTGTGGGAGTTGCAGCAGCCATTCAGACCGCCCGGATGGGTAAGACAACCGTCCTCATTGAGCCATCCCAGCACATCGGCGGGCTCACCTCTGGTGGCCTGGGCATGACCGATACGGGCAACACCGCCGTCATCGGCGGGATCAGCAGAGAGTTTTATCGGACGGTCAGAGCGCATTACGAGAATGACGAAGCGTGGACGGTGGAGAAGCGTGAAGACTTTCCTTTCTTTAGAGCGGGTGAGGATGCCCTCTGGAGATTCGAGCCCAAAGTGGCGGAGAAGGTCTTTCGCGAAATGCTCGCTGAAGCAAACGTCACGATCGTATTGGGAGAGCGCCTCGATCTGCGGGACGGCATAGGCGTAGAAAAGGAACACCTGGAGATCCGGGCGATCGTCATGGAATCTGGTAAGGAATTCGCTGGGCACCGATTCATCGACGCCACCTATGAGGGAGACCTGATGGCAAAGGCCGGCGTCACCTACCACATCGGGCGCGAATCCAATGCCACCTACGGCGAAACACTCAATGGCGTCCAGACCCGCAACGCCCGCTCGCATCAGTTCGCGTCAAATGTCGATCCTTACATCGTCCCAGGCGATCCCGCCAGCGGACTGCTCCCAGGGGTGCACGGCAACGGCCCCGGCGAGGAAGGCGCAGGCGACAAAAGGATCCAGGCATATTGTTTCCGCATGTGCATGACCGACTCTCCGGAAAACCGCGTTCCGTTTCCAAAACCCGATGACTACGATCCCCTGCGCTACGAGATTTTCGCCCGCTACCTGAAGGCTGGCACCGATGGCCGCTACATCCATCCGGCAGAGATGCCCAACCGCAAGACGGACACCAACAACAACGGCGGATTCAGTACGGACAACATCAACATGAACTACGCCTACCCGGAAGGAGATTACGGGACTCGCGAACGCATCATCCACGAGCACTCCTCCTATCAGCAAGGCCTCATGTGGTTCCTCTGCAACGACGAGCGCGTGCCCGGGGACTTGCGAAAGGAAATGAGCAAGTGGGGGCTGGCAAAGGACGAATTCGTCGACAACAACAACTGGCCACACCAGATTTACGTGCGCGAAGCCCGCCGCATGGTCAGCGACTACGTTCAAACTGAGCACGACTGCTTTCGCACCCGAGACACCCCCGAGTCGGTCGGCATGGGATCCTACAATATGGATTCACACAATGTGCAGCGCTACGTTTCCAGCGATGGCTTCGTGCGCAATGAGGGGGATATCCAGGTGTCTCCAGGTGGCCCCTATCGCATTTCCTACCGGGCGCTCCGCCCCAAGGCATCCGAGTGCACCAACCTCCTGGTCCCGGCCGCACTTTCCTCCTCACACATCGCCTACGGTTCGATCCGCATGGAGCCTGTCTTCATGATACTCGGTCAAAGTGCTGCCACTGCGGCATGCCTTTCCATCGATGCGGGCATCACCGTTCAGGCTCTCGACTACGCGAAATTGCGTGAACGCTTGA
>JAQCER010000506.1 GCA_027618625.1 Verrucomicrobiota bacterium | reverse complement strand
CCTGGATGGATACCTGACTGGTCCGGATGGGATGCGAGTGGAACTGTTTTCGGACATCGGTGCCGGTGGCGACCACTTTGACGAAACAACCTTCGACGATGCGGCTGAAGCGTCAATTGCCAAAACACCGGCTCCGTTTAAGGGACGATTTCGCCCGATAGCGATGGAGAAAAAGCAACCAGGCCTAAGCAGCTTTAATGGCAAGACCGTTCAGGGTGTCTGGCAACTGGTGATTCGCGGTAGCCGCAGTGATCGCTTCGGCATGCTGCACAGCTGGGGTATGTCGATTAAGCCGCAAGAGGAATTCAGGCCGTCAAGCCTGGCTGCAGATGCGGACAATCACTCTGTGGAAGAGCCAACATCAGTAGATGGGAAAAAAGAGCAGAGCGCACAAGCAGCGGGAAGTGCGCTGCTGGATCTGCTCGGGACAAAGGCGAAGTAGCCGGCGAGCCCTCGGCGTAAGCCTTAGGTTCAGGCACATTTATTGCGTCCGTAGTTCACGGCGAGTGAAATGTTCTTGTGTTTTGTAATTTCTGCCACGACGGATTCCTTGTAGCGTAAGTTTAGAGGAATTTTTTACAACAGGACGTTGGGTACGGAGCGCCATGGGCGACGGGAAACATGACTTCCCACGGCTGTGGCGTTCGGGTTGGAGCCCGGCAATGAGTCAGAAAGAACGGTTGATCGAACGGCAGGCGGATTCCAGTGAAGACGCAGGCACGAAGACTTTTGGGGAACTCAATTTTGGAGGCGCTCAATTGGGTGATGCTCGCAGAACAAAGCGACTGCTTCGCGTCGCTGATGCCATTGCACGGCATCCCGGTGGTTCGTTGCCCGAGAAAATGGGCACTCCAGCCGAACTCGAAGCCCTGTATCATCTGATGAAGTGTTCTAAGGTCACTCATCAGTCGGTGCTGGCTCCGCATTTCGCTCTGACGCGAAAGAAGATCGCGGAACATGACGGCTTTGTGCTGGCTTTGCATGACACCACCGAACTCGACTTTACGACACGTGAATCGCTCACGGATCGAGGGCAGATTGGCAACGGATCGCATCAGGGATGGCTGTGCCATAACACGCTCATCGTTGATCCGAAGCAGCGTGAAGTCATGGGACTGGCAAATCAGATTCTGCATGGCCGCCCGATCACGGAGAAGAAAGAGACAGTCGCCGAAAAACGTGATCGCGAAGACCGCGAGAGTCTGCTGTGGCTGCAGGGAGTCAAGTCGCTTCCGTCGAACAGAATGATTGTGGATGTTTGTGATCGCGGTGCCGACACGTTCGAGTTCCTTGAACATGAAGTCAACAGTGGGCGAACCTTTGTCGTGCGATCTTCGCATGATCGTTCGGCCTGCTGTGGTCATGATCCCGGCGCTCAGAAAGGCATGCTGCATGACCTGGCCCGTTCGCTGCCATCGCTCGGACAGTGGACGATGAAGGTCGCGTCGTTGAAACAGAAGAAGACCGTGCGCAAGACAGTCGATGGAAAGAGAACCAGTCAGAAGGTGCTGATCGATCGCAAGTCCCGGGAGGCTGTGTTGCATGTGAGCGCATCTCCGGTCATGGTGTTGGCACCGAAACGCAAGCGAGGCAAACACGGCAAAACTCCGTTGGCGATGTGGGTTGTGCGGGTGTGGGAACCGCATCCTCCGGAAGGTGTTGAGCCCTTGGAATGGATCTTGTTGACGAATCATGAGTGCCCTGACTTTGAGCCGGCTCAGCGTGTGAAGACGTGGTACGAATGCCGCTGGATTCTTGAGGAATTTCACAAGGGCCAGAAGACGGGCTGCGGAATCGAAAATCCACAGTTCACATCGTCGGATCGGCTTCATCCGATGATTGGACTCTTGAGCGTGGTTGCCTGTTCGTTATTGAATCTGCGTGAATTGAGTCGTCGCGATGATGCCAAAACCCGTCCGGCGACGACACTGTTCTGCGAGGAATATATTTTCGTGTTGAGTACATGGCGTCACGGAGCTCCTAAACCCGACTGGACGATCTACGATTTCTGTCTCGCCCTTGCGCGGCTCGGTGGGCACCAAAACCGAAAACACGACAGCCATCCCGGATGGCTGGTGCTCTGGAAAGGATGGACTCAATTCCAAGCCATGATCAACGGGGCAAGAACACAAAAACTCATCAATAAATGTGCCTGAACCTAAGCCTACCGGCTGCGGCAACGAGCGAAAATTATTTTACTGGCGTTTGAACATCGACTCAATCGCGATATTGGTGCGATCGTTTCGCTGGGGAGCGACCAGGTAGGAGCGTGGCGACGGCTGTGGCAGCAGAGTTTTGAACGACTCACACTGATCGAAGGCTCCCAGGAGCCGTTAGATCTTCGTCGCGCCATTGAGGAGGTTCTCTCGGATGAGCACCGCAGCGGTCGCCCCTGTGACTTCACGGCGGAGCAGCTTACCATGATCTTTGCGGTGGCCTGCGAAGCGGTGGAGGAATCCGGTCGTCCCGTCGCGCGTTGGACACAGCGGGAGATCATTGATGAAGTCATCAAACGCGGAATCGTCAAATCCCTATCCACCAGTCATCTGAGCACGTTGCTGGCGGAAGCTCAGTTGCAACCGCACAAGTCGCGTTACTGGTTGAACACCAAAGAGAAGGATCCGGAAGGGTTCGAACTGCAGATGCGGACGGTTTGCGAATGTTATCAACAGACGCCCGAACTGCTTGCTCAATTCGATACACACACCGTCTGCATGGATGAAATGACGAGTATTCAGGCGTTAGAACGCATTGCTCCAAAAAAACATGCGGCCCGGTCAGGAAGAACGGATCGAATACGAATACATCCGGCATGGCACCCTGTGTTTGATCGCCAGCTTCCATGTTGTCTCGGGAGAGTCCATTGCGCCTTCGATCGGCCCCACTCGCACGGAGTTGGATTTTCTGGAACACTGCAAGAGAACGGTGGCACGGCATCCGGATTCCCACTGGCGAATCATTGTCGATCAACTCAACACGCACTGGTCGGAAAGTCTCGTGCTGTGGGTGATCGCAATGGAAGGCCTTAAACTGCCGGTGGAAGTGTTGGGGGTGAAAGGGAAGTCCGGAATTTTGAAGGCCCAGGAAACTCGCAAAGCGTTTCTCACAGCCGTGGAACGAAAGATTCGGTTCATCTACGTTCCGAAACACAGCTCGTGGCTGAATCAGGTGGAAATCTGGTTTAGTGTGGTTGTTCGGCGAGTTATCAAACGCGGCAACTTCACGTCCGTCGATGCACTGCATCAGCGGTTGCTCGAATTCATCGAATACTTCAACCAAACCATGGCCAAGCCCTACCGATGGACATTTACCGGTCAACCTCTCAAAACTTAGAAGCTCATCTTGACACCTCACACAAGGAAAGATGAGGCAAACAAATCATTCTGCAACCCCATCCCACATCAATTGATGGATCCACTTCTAGGGTGTTAAAAACTTGCCATTGACATAATTTTCGCTTACGCAAGTTTTTTGCCTCTGACAAGTTTGCAAGGTGTAGTTTTCGCAGGGAATTCATTGCTTTTTCTGGGTCTTCGACGGACGGAGGAACAAATGTTGCGCAATGACAAAAAGACCTGTCAACCTCGAATTTTTAACAGCCCAGCGTTGGCCTGATGAAATACAACGAAAATGGCAGATCACACCTGAAATTTGATGGAATTGAGTACTGGTTTCGAACGGAGTGATTCCCTCGATCTTCGGGACATCGCTGTAAACGCTTCTTCCCTCTTGCGCATCAGACCCTGCAAGTCGATCCTGTCACATGGAAAAACATTGCTGCGATGAAATGTTCGCTACCTGAGTGAACCGGATACCTCTCATCTCTTTTATTCCGACAGAATTGCTGCCCTGAAACACAGAGGCCGGCCCAATGACGCCCAGATAGCTGGTGTGATTTCACACGCTGGGGCTGGACTCCGTCAACTACGCATGCGGTTCCGTCATGCTGAACGGATCCAATGCTTTCTTCAGAACGTCGGGTGGCAGAATGCTCTGTTCCGTACACAGTTCTCGAATCGTCTTACCGGACTTAAACGCTTCCTTCG
>JAQCER010000505.1 GCA_027618625.1 Verrucomicrobiota bacterium | reverse complement strand
GCACATCATCGCGGATAGGGAAAGAAGTTGCGATACCTCTGTGCCTCTGGGGGATTCACTGACGGAGCGCTTCGTGCCTTCTAATTCCATAGTTGGTAACTGACGCCCGGTTCGGAGCCCCAGGTCATATATCGATTAGGTTTCTGAGGAACGGCTCGACTTCGACTTCCAGTGGAGGATGGCAGAATTTTATCAGATCAACAGCAACCGATGTTAACGAATTTCGTTGTTTTTGTAGGTGACTGTTCGATGCTGGATTAGGTGATTTGTTCTGATCTAGCTGGGCCCAAGCAGCGCTTGTTTGAGCCGATTCAGCGAAGGTCAAAGAAGTGGTAATCCTGCCCCTTTGCCTGGCGGTCCACGTAGAGAGCGACTTCGCGGGCGTGATAGTCGCCCCACATGGAGGACTCGCCATGGGCGATCTTGCTGCACTCGGGGACGTAATCCCAGCCGTTGGGTTGGTGGTAGATCGAGTGGACGATGAGGCCGTGGTGGTTTTCGTCTGTGTTAAGGTAGGGCTCGGAGAAGAGTGTTTTCAATATGGTCAAGCCTGCGTGCCAATAGCGTTTGCCGTCTTCTGTATCGGTTCCGAGGTAGTTCCCCAGGCGCAGAAGGCCTTGTGCACCGATGGCTGCGGCGGATGAGTCCACGGGCTCGTAGTCGTTGTAAGGATCTGCTGGCCGTTCAAGATAGTCGCCGAGCTTGTGAATTTCAGGCGCTCCGGTGTCCCAGTAGGGGATGCCGTCGGTAGGGGTGTTATCGATGTAGAAATCGCAGGTGGCCTTTGCTGCTTTCAACAGGATTTCTTCAAGTGGGGCGCGTCCGCCAAATACAAGGGGTTCCAACTCGGCATCTGAGATGCATTTGAGAAACTCCAGTTGCTCGGGAAAGCCGACCATTGCCCATGCGAGTCCACGAGTCCAGGTGGTGAAGCCGGAGAATCCCTGTTGCGCATTCGGACAGCGGAATTGGCCATCGTTGGTGTTGAAGACGCATTCGTGAGCGGTGCGGCCACGGGTGTCGTACCGGTCGCGGCCTTCTCCGTAAAATACTGAGTATTTTGCTGTTGCTTTGGCGTGGTCGATCAATCGGCCGAGCATCGAAATTTCGTGATCGCCTTCGTCCATGTAATGGTGCCCAAGCAAGTGGCTCACGGCAAGTGCGCGGCAGGATCGGATGGTATCGACGAACAGGGAATGCGGGCCATTGAAGGAGTAGATGAAGCCTCCTCCATCAGCGGTGTTGGTCCATCGGCGTGCCTGGGAGGCTCCGGATATCTTCAGCGCCAGCTCGTGGAAGTTGATCTCCCATTCATTGCTTTCGTAGCGGTTTTCTTTCAGCAGGCGCAGCAGATTGCCGTAAGTGCTGACGTTGTTGAATCCATGGTCATGAACGCCGAAATGACTGACGTGGGGTGCCATTTTCTCCAGCGTATTGCGGCGTCCGTATTCGAGGTGCCACTCGTCACCAGTGGCATCGAATTGGAGGATGGCGGATCCAAATTCAAATCCCTGTGTCCACTCGGTCCAGCCGCGGGTGGTGTACTTTCCAGCAGCGGTGAAAACCGGTGAGCCGTTGCTGTGGTCGTATTCGGCGGCGATGCGGCGAATTTTGGTATCAGAAGCCTGCCATAACGTTGATGTGAGTGGCGCAAGCGAGCCGACGGTGACGTTTGGGTCCAGCAGCAGCATTGTTAGCGAAGAAACAGAGTCGAGAAAACGAAATAAACTGTCAGCCAGACGACGACGTTGATTGTGAGGGCGAACAGGCCAAGACCAAGAACGACGGGCCAGAGTCGGCGCGGTTTTCCCATGGGCGGGGGATTCTTCAAGAAGCTATCGAGCATTTCATAGTTTCGCTTGTTGGATCTGAAGAAAATCGAGAACGCGTCGCCAATGATGGGAACTGCCCCGATCCCTGCATTCATCAGCAGGTTGCCCGCCATTTTACCTACGGTTTTCAGCGACACTCCTTTGCGGTAGGCTTCACCCACGATGAAGGCACCAGCTACCGAAGCGATCGCTTCACCTCCGCCTGGAATCAGTCCCAGAATGGGGTCGAGTCCAATACGAATGTTCGTGCCCGGGATAACCAAGGCTTCATCGAGAAGGTAAGACAGCAGCTTTGCAATGGGACTGCGCGGGATTTCGCCGGGAGATGATTGTCCACTCTTCCCGAAACCCGAATCCCCCCTAATCCTGCTTCGCGTAGGGCCACTTGCTCCCCGATCGGGCATGATTACTTCATCTACTTCGATGAAGTCAGGCTTCGGGTTGGAGTTGTTCATCGATCCGGTTTAATTTCGAGGAGCATTTGCGCATTGCTCGGGAACTTTTCGATAAAGTAGAGCAAGCGCTGAATCGCCTCCACCGGTTTGTGTCCAGAGAGGCCTCGGCGAATGAGGAATATTTTCTCCAGCTGGTGTGCCGGCAGCAGGAGTTCTTCCCGGCGTGTGCCAGAGCGGAAGATATCGACCGACGGGAAAATATATTGCTGGCTGATCTGGCGATCGAGAACAACCTCCATGTTGCCGGTGCCCTTGAATTCCTGGAAGATGAGGTCGTCACCGCGGTTGTTTGTTTCGATCAGCGCAGTGGCCACGATCGTCAGGGATCCTGCATCTCGAGTGTTCCGCGCGGCGGCGAAAAGGCGCCTCGGCATTTCGAGAGCGCGGGCATCGATACCGCCGGACATTGCACGGCCGCCGCCTTTCACTGCTCGATTGGAAGCTCGTGCGAGGCGGGTGATGGAATCCAGCAGAATGAAGACGTGCTCGCCAGCTTCGACCAGGCGCTTGGCACGCTCGATAGCGAGTTCTGCCATGCGAATGTGGGCTTTCACTTCGCTGTCATTGGAGCTCGCCATGACTTCCGCGTGCGGAAAGCTGCGGGCGAACTCGGTGACTTCCTCCGGCCGTTCGTCGATCAGGAGGATGATCAAGTGAATACCAGGGTGATTCTTGAGCACGGCGTCTGCCATATCATGGAGGATCGTCGTTTTGCCTGTGCGTGGCGGCGCAACGATCAGGCCCCGCTGGCCACGACCGATTGGGGTCATCATGTCGATGACCCGCATCGTGGCGCGGTCGGGAGTCGTTTCGAGGAGCAGGCGCTTGTCTGGGTTAACAGCTTTAAGCTCTTCAAAGATCGGCAGGTTCTTGTATTTCTTGGGATCCTTGCCGTTGATCTTAGTGATCTCCGTCAGTTGCGGTCCGCGGCCGCCCTGGCGAACCTCGCCTTCCAGCCATAGCCCATCGCGGAGGCCAAAGTTTCGCACCATCTCGGGAGTGACAAATATATCCGTCGGTGCTGGAACAAAGTTGCGATGTCTCTGACGCAGGAATCCGAACCCTTTTGCCGAAATTTCCAGCAAGCCTTCACCGTCCTCCGGCGGTCCCGTGGGGATCTCAGTGGGACGATCACGGTCTCTGTCTCTGTCACGATCGCGATCCCTGTCGCGGGGGTGGAATGGGGCGTCGCGTTTATCTTGTGTCCGATCCTTGTCGCGACTGCGGTTTTTTCCACGGTTCCTGCCTCGACCGTTTTTGCCAAAACGGCCTCTGCCGCCACGATTATCGCGGTCGCGATCGCGATCTCCACCGGCGCTGCTACCTCCACCGCCACTGTTGGGAGCACCATTGTTGCGTCGGTCTCTACCGTCATCTCGGCCGCGGTTGTCTTCTCTACGGTTGTCCTGGTTGCGTCCTTCTTCTCGCTGTTGGGAACGGGGGCTGTCGGAGCGCCGTTCATCTGGTGCATTGCGACGCTCAGATTCAACTTGTTCGTGTGCGCGATCGGAGGCTGGTTCGGGAGCGCGGGACTTTTGGGGGCTATTTTGCGCTGTGACTTGTGGAGGGCTGAGTGGCGCCGAGGGCTGAGAATTCTGGGAGGGCTGGGGAGCCGCATCGGGATTCTTCTTTGCAGGACGCTCGCTTGCCGTTGTGCTTGCGGATGCCGCTTTCTTTCTGGCTGATTTCTTTTGCGGCTCTTTTGCTGCAGGTGACCCCGGTGTGGCTGACACCGATCTTTTTGCGGATTTTTTTGCGGCCGTTTT